>NZ_JBOHGB010000165.1:0-14966 GCF_050699935.1 Actinophytocola sp. | reverse complement strand
CGGTTGCACGCCGCTGCGCTGCCCCGGCGGCACGCCGTTCGGCGGCACCCGGGGCGGGGCCGGCAGGGGCTGGGACTGCTGCGGCTTCGGCAGCGCGCCGGAGTGCTGCGGCCCGGCCGGTACCGGCCGCGGCCCGGAATGCTGCCGCGGCGCGGCCGGCTTCGGCAACGGTTGCGACTGCTGCGGCAGTGGTTGCGACTGCTGCTGGCGCGGTGGCGCCCCGGGCCGCGGGCCACCACGGTCACCACCACGGTCACCGCCGCGGGGGTTTCCGACCGCGGGCAGCCGCGGCATCGATGGCGGGCCGACCTGCGGTGGCATGGACTGCGTCGGCGGACCGGCCGGCGGTGGCATCGACTGGGTGTGCGGACCGACCGGCAGGCCGGACTGCGGACCCGACGGCGGACCGCTCGGCCGGGGGTACTGACCGGACCGGTTGCCGGGCGGTTGCTGGCGCTGCTGGGCCGGCTGCGGACGCTGCGGCAGCGGCTGGGAGTGCTGCTGGCGCGGTGGCTGACCTGGCGGCCGGCCCTGTGGTCGCGGCTGGGGTTGGGGCGGCGGTTGGGGCAGGGGTTGCGAGTGCTGCGAGCGGCGGCGCGGCCCGGGTGGCGGCTCGGCGGGCCGGTTGAAGCCGGTGTCGGCGCGGCGGTGCGAGGTTCGGGAGGGCGGCGGGGTGTCGTCGCGGATGATCGGCAGCTCGCCGCTCTCGGCGTTGACGCGGTCGATGATCGCCTGGGCGCCCGTGTCACTCGGGTCGTCGGCGCGACGCCGACGACGGCGCGGTGCCGCTTCTCCGGTCTCCGCGCCGTACTTGGCGAGCAACTCAGCGACTGTGCGCTGAGTTGGCTCAGGTCCGCCTTCGTGACTCATTGACTCCACCGTGCCCGGCCTCGGCCGGATCGTCCAGCGCCGGTGCGCTCAGTACGCGGCCCGCGGGCGCGAGCCACAGAGTTGACTGCCAACATTATGGAGGCTCCCCCGGTGGGCTTTCGCCAAGCATCAGGAATCCTCACCGTTCGTCTGGTCGAGGCGTCGCAGGATGACACCTTCCCGCAGCGCCCACGGGCAGATCTCGAGTTCCGCTCGGCCCAGCGCCCGCATCGTGGCCTGGGCGACGAGCGCGCCGGCGAGCAGCTGATGCGCCCGGCTCGAGCTGACGCCCTCCAGCTCGGCGAGGTCGGCCGCCGGCATCCGCGAGATGAACGCGATGAGCTGGCGCAACCCCGGCTCGGTCAGCACCCGGCGCACCCGCGGACCGGCCGACGAGGGCGCGGCGCCGGTCAGCCGGGCCAGCGAGCGGAACGTCTTCGAGGTCGCCACGACGCGGTCCGGTTCGCCCTGTTTGGCAACCTTCTTCGCGACGGGTGCCAGCTCACCGGCGAGCCACTCGGCGGTCGCCGTGACCTCCTCGCGGCGGGGCGGATCACTCGTGAACCGCTCGCGGGTCAGCCGGCCCGCGCCCAGCGGCACCGACCGCGCGAAGTCGGGCGCCTCGTCCACGCCCATCGCGAGCTCGAGCGAGCCACCGCCGATGTCGAGCACGAGGAGCTTGCCGGCCGACCAGCCGTACCAGCGGCGGGCGGCGAGGAAGGTCAGCCGGGCCTCGTCGGTGCCGGTCAGCACCCGCAGCTCGACCCCGGTCTCCTCATGGACCCGGTCGAGCACCTCGGCGACGTTGTCGGCGTCGCGCACCGCGGAGGTCGCGAACGCCATCAGGTCCTCGCAGCCGAGCTTCGCGGCCGCCCCCTTCGCCTCCGCGACGGTGTGCACGAGGTGGTCGGCTCCCTCGACGGAGAGCTTGCCGTCCGCGGTGATCCGCTCGGCGAGGCGCAGCACGGTCTTCTCCGAGCTGGCGGGCATCGGGTGCGCGCCCCGATGCGCATCCACGACGAGCAGGTGGACGGTGTTGGAACCGACGTCTAGAACCCCTAGGCGCACGAGGCGCTAGATTACTAGTTGGTCGCGAAACGGGAAGAACTTCCTCACGATTCGAACTTGTACCCCAACCCGCGCACGGTAACCAGATGCCGGGGCGACGCCGGGTCGGGTTCGATCTTCGAGCGCAGCCGCTTGACGTGCACGTCGAGGGTCTTGGTGTCGCCGACGTAGTCCGCGCCCCACACGCGGTCGATCAGCTGGCCTCGGGTGAGCACCCGGCCGACGTTGCGCAGCAGGTACTCGAGCAGGTCGAACTCCTTGAGCGGTAGCGGGATCTCGCCGCCGCCGACGGTCACCACGTGCCGCTCCACGTCCATCCGCACCGGGCCGGCGGCCAGGACCTGCGGATCGCCGCGGCCGTTCTCACCGGTCTCGCCGCCGCGGCGCAGCACCGCGCGCACCCGTGCGATGAGCTCGCGGGCCGAGTACGGCTTGGTCACGTAGTCGTCGGCGCCGATCTCCAGCCCGACGACCTTGTCGATCTCGCTCTCCCGGGCGGTCACCATGATCACCGGGACGGTCGAGCGCTGGCGCAGCGCCTTGCACACGTCGGTGCCGCTCATCCCGGGCAGCATGAGGTCGAGCAGCACGATGTCGGCGCCGTTGCGGTCGAACTCCTCGAGCGCCTGCTGGCCGGTGCTCGCGACCGCGGCGGTGAACCCCTCCTTGCGCAGCAGGAACGCGAGCGGGTCGGCGAAGGACTCCTCGTCCTCGACGATCAGCACCCTGGTCACAATGCCGCCTCCCCGGAACTTTTACGTTGGGTCACGCTGGCATGTGTTGCCGGCGGCTTGGTCTGTTTCTTGTGGCTGGGTTGCGTCACGGTCCCCTGAGGTGCGGTTGGGGAGTGGGCGGGCTTCCTGCCCGATGTCGAAGAATGGTGCGTCACTTGCCGTTCTCCATGGTCGGAGCCGTCGGTTGAACCGCTCACGCTGTGCGCGGGGATGCGCAGCGTGAACGTGGAGCCCGTACCCGGCCGACTCCACAGCCTGACCTCGCCGCCGTGGTTGGCGGCGACGTGCTTGACGATCGCCAGCCCGAGCCCGGTGCCGCCGGTGGCCCGCGAGCGCGCCCGGTCCAGTCGGTAGAACCGCTCGAAGACGCGCTGCTGCTCCTCCTCGGGGATCCCGATGCCGCGGTCGGTCACCGCGATCTCCACGAACCTGCCGACCCGCCGGCGGCTGATCGACACGGGGTTGCCGGGCGGGGAGTAGGCGACCGCGTTCTCCAGCAGGTTCGCGAGCGCGGTGGCGAGCAGCGTGCGGTCGCCGTCGACGAGCAGGCGGCTGTCCGGGTCGGTGGCGATCGCGATGCCGGTGGACTCCTGCGCGAGCTGCGCGCGGCCGAGCGCGTCACGGACCACGCCGTCGACCTCGACCACGTTCAGCTCGGGCAAGCCCTCGGCGCCCTGCAGCCGGGACAGCGCGATGAGCTCGGTGACGAGCGTGCCGAGGCGGGTGGCCTCGTGGAGGATCTTGCCGGTGAACCGGCGGACCGACGAGGGATCGTCGGCGGAGTCGAGGACGGCCTCGGCGAGCAGCGCCATCGCACCGACCGGGGTCTTCAGCTCGTGGCTCACGTTGGCCACGAAGTCCCGCCGGGTCGCCTCGAGCCGGACCGCCTCGGACTCGTCGGCCGCGTCGACGACCATGAAGCCGTCGCCGAGCGGGCGGACCTCGCCGCGCACCGCCTCCGGCCCGCGGCCGAACTGGACGCCCCGCTCAGCCGGGGAGAGGTCGATCTCGACCGGCTCCCCGGTCTCCCCGACCTGCTCGGCCGCCTCCTTCGTCCGGGTGCTCACCCGGCGGTTGCGCACGACGCCGAGCTCGACCGCGCGCGGGTTGTGCAGCACCACGTCGCCGAACTCGTTGAGGATCACGATCGCGTTGTGCGAGGACCGCATGAGCCGCTGGAGGAGGATCGAGATGCTCGGTCCGGCCGGGGCCGGTGCGCTGGGCCGGCGGGCCCGGCCCACCGCGAAGCCCGCGCCGAGACCGACGAGCAACGCCGGGACGATCCAGACCAAGTCGGTCACGGTCGAATCGTAAGCAGGTCAGGTGCGGGATGGGCCAGTCCGACGCGGGCCGGAGTGACGGTCCCGACATCGATCGGGGAGTTGTTCGTTCCGCCGTCAACCCGCGTTCACGCGATCGTGTCCAACCGGGCCAGGTCGTCGGCGGTCAGCCGCAGCGCGCCGGCGGCGACGTTCTCCGCGAGGTGGTCGAGGTTGCCGGTGCCGGGGATGGCGAGCACGTTCGGACCTTTGTGGAGGGTCCAGGCCAGCCGGACCTGCGCCGGGCGCACCCCGTGCTCCCTCGCGACCCGCTCGGTGGCGGATGAGGCGGCCCGGTCGCGGTCGTCCTGCTCGCGGGTGGTCGGGCCACCGCCGACGCTCCCGACGCTCCCGCTCGCGATGGCGAAGAACGGCACGAAGGCGACACCGCGCTCGGCGCAGAGCGCGATCAGCGCGTCGTCCTCCCGGGCGGTGGTCAGCGAGTACTTGTTCTGCACGCACACGACGGGCGCGATCGCCAGCGCCTCCTCGAGGTGCTCGGCGCCGACGTTGGAGATGCCGAGGTGGCGGATGAGGCCGGCCTCGCGGAGCTCGGCGAGCGCGCCGAAGCGGTCGGCCAGCGAGCCCTCCCCGCGGTCGAGGGCGGCGCCGAGGCGCAGGTTCACGACGTCGAGGTGGTCGCGGCCGAGCTGGCGCAGGTTCTCCTCGACCTGGCCGCGCAGCCGCTCGGGCCGGGCGGGCGGCAGCCAGTCGCCGGAGGCGTCGCGGCCGGGGCCGACCTTGGTGGTGATCACGAGGTCGTCCGGGTAGGGCGCGAGCGCGGTGTTGATCAGCTCGTTGGCCGAGCGCAGCGCGGAGAAGTAGAACGCGGCGGTGTCGATGTGGTTGACGCCGAGCTCGACGGCGCGGCGCAGCACGGCGATCGCCGTGTCGCGGTCGCTGGGTTCGCCGTTCGCCTTCGCCATGATCCGCATGGCGCCGTAGCCGAGCCGGTTGACGGTGTGGTCGCCGAGTCGCCAGGTCCCCGAGGCGGCGGCGGTGAGCGTGTCTGTGGTCATGGCTCCAGCCTTCCCGCGGGTTCGGCGGCGCGCTCGGGTTGGCAACTTGTTGCCGGTACGCGAGGTCGGGCTTGCGGGCGCGGGCAGACTTGGGGCATGGAGACGGCCCAGGTCGCGATCGTGCGCGGCGAGGACGAGCTGTTCGCGCGCACCGCCCACCTGTTCGCGGCGGCCACCGAGGTCGCGTGCGCGGCGAACGACCTGAACACGTGGGCGGCGACCCGGCCCCAGCCGCACAGCGCGGCGGAGGTGGCCCGGCATCACCGGGCGGGCGTGCGGGTGCGCAAGGTCTACCGGCCCGGGGTGCTGCTGAACCCGTCGATGGCCCAGTACCTGGAGTCGCTGCGCAAGGCGGGCGCGGACATCCGGATCACCCAGGACGAGGTCAACGAGACGATCATCCTGGACCGCCGCGTCGCGATCCTCGCCGGCGACCTGTCGGCCGGGCAGCGGTCGTACAGCGTGATCTCGCAGCCGGAAGTGGTGCAGGGCGTGGCGTCGCTGTTCGAGGCCGCGTGGCGGAACTCCACGGCACTGGCGGTGTACGACGCCGAGCACACGGAGCTGCGCACGCTGGCGCCGCGGGTGCTGGAGCTGCTGGCCGCGGGCGGCAAGGACGAGACGGCGGCCCGCAAGCTCGGCCTGGGCGTGCGCACCTACCGTCGCCGGGTCGCCGAACTGATGGCCGCCCTCGGCGCGGACACCCGCTTCCAAGCCGGCGTCCGCGCCCGAGAACTCGGCCTGGTCTGACCCAGCGCGCCCCCTGCCACACGCCCCGAGCCAACCCTCGGCCACCCGGCTCGCCCCCACCGAACAGTCCCGCCGAACGCGCAACAACCCCCGCGCACACGCGCGCGTGTCACCAGACCGACGAAAGCCCCACCCGATCCCGGGGGGCCACCCACGGCCAGTCTATCGGTGCACCCCGACACGACGGGCGATGTCGATCTTGGCTGTGGACAGCCTGTCGACCTGTGGACAGGTCGCCGACGGCGTCGTCAGCGGCCCTGGTTGGCGACCGCGGCCGCGGCCGTCTCGGCGGCCAGGGGGTCCAGGTAGGTGCCGCCCGGGTTCAGTGGTTGCAGGTCCTCGGACAGGTCGTAGCGCAGCGGGATCCCGGTCGGGATGTTCAGGTTGGCGATGGCGTCGTCGGAGACGCGGTCCAGGTACTTCACCAGGGCGCGCAGCGAGTTCCCGTGCGCGGCGACGAGCACGGTCCGGCCCGCGCGCAGGTCCGGCACGATCGCCGACTCCCAGTACGGCAGGAACCGCGCCACGACGTCCTTCAGGCACTCGGTCAGCACATCCTGCGCGCCCACCGCCACGTACCGCGGGTCCCGGTCCTGACTGAACTCGCCGCCCGGCTCGATCGGCGGTGGCGGCGTCGCGTACGACCGGCGCCAGAGCATGAACTGCTCCTCGCCGAACTCCTCCATCGTCTGCTTCTTGTTCTTGCCCTGCAGCGCTCCGTAGTGCCGCTCGTTGAGCCGCCAGTCCCGGCGCACGTCGATCCAGTGCCGGTCCGCCACGTCCAGCGTGATGTTCGCCGTCGTGATCGCCCGGCGCAGCAGCGAGGTGTGCACGACGTCGGGCAGCAGGTCGTGCTCGACGAGGAGCTCACCGCCGCGGTGGGCCTCGGCCTCGCCCTTCTCCGACAGGCCGACGTCGACCCAGCCGGTGAACAGGTTCTCCGCGTTCCACACGCTTTCGCCGTGGCGGAGCAGAATCAGGGTCCCGACGACGGAGCCGTTCGGGTGCATGGAGCCAGCCATGACCCGAAGCGTGCCAGATCGTGCGTCTCCGCACCTCACCACCCGTTCGGTGCACGCCAGAGGCGCGAAGGCACAGGTAGTTGACTACGCAGCTTGCTTCGTGACCAAATCGTTACCTACGGAATGCGATTAACCCAATGCGTCGTGACCAGTGGCCTTGTGTAACCGGCCGACTTCTGACAGGTTGACAGCGCCTGACCGGATCAGCTCCCACGCACTCCCTGATCCGGGAGGGCAGCAGTGCGGCTCGTCTCCCCTGCCGAGCCGCGCCCCGCCCGGAATCCCAGGGTGCCCCCCGCCTCAGGGCTCCGACGCGGCGGGAACCCACGCGGGGCGGCTCGAGATCGCGACTCCCCCCTCGCTCGAGCCGCCCCGCGAGCCCGTCTCGGCTCCGTCTCGGCCCGTGTCAGTCCCGCGGCTCGCCAGGCGTCAGCAGGTGCTCGAACGCCTTGAGGTTCGCGAGCGACTCGCCGCGCGAGACCCGCCACTCGTACTCACGCCGGATCGACGACGCGAAGCCGATCTCCAGCAGCGCGTTGAAGTCGCCGTCGGCGGCCTCCACGACCTGGCCCAGCACACGGTCCAGCTCGTCCGCGCTCACCGCGTCCAGGCTGACCCTGCCGACCAGGTAGATGTCGCCGACGTGGTCGATCGTGTAGTGCACGCCGTACAGCTTCGCGTTGCGCTGCAACAGAAAGCGGTACACCGCCTCGTGCGCCTCGTCGGGGCGGCGGCAGACGAACGCCTCCACGACCATCGCGTGCTCGCCGACCTGCAGCCAGCAGTTCGTCCGCAGCTTCTTGGTCCCCGGCAGCGTCACGAAGAACCGGCCCGCCGCGGGATGCTCGTAGGCCAGCTCTCGCTCGTCGAGCGCTGCCATGATCACCGCGTCGAGATCCGTCACACCGCCACCCCCGTGTCGACGACCGCCCGGCGGAACGCGCCCACCGCCTCGACATAGCCTGCCACCAGTTCGTCGGTCGTGCGGTCCCAGGAGAACTCGTTCGCGTGCGCCACCGCACCGGCCGCGAACCGCTCGCGGGCCTCGGGATACAGCACGACCCGCGACAACGCCGCGGCCCACGCGGCCGGCTCGTGCCCACGCACCAGCAACCCGGACGACCGGTCCGCCACGGCCACCGGCAGCCCGCCGACCGCGGCGGCGACGACCGGCGTGCCGCACGCCTGAGCCTCGAGCGCGACGAGCCCGAACGACTCGTTGTGACTGGGCACCGCCACGACGTCGGCCGCGCGGTACACGTCCACCAGGTCCGCACCGCGCCGCGCCGGCAGGAACCGCACCACGTCGGCGATGCCCAGCGCGGCGGCCAGCTTCTGCAGCGACGTGGGCGCGTCCAGGCCCGACCCGGACGGCCCGCCGACCACCACGACCGCCATCCGCTCGCGCGGCACGGCGCCGCGGGCGAGCAGCTCGGCCGCCGCCCGTAACAGCACGTCCGGCGCCTTGAGCGGCTGGATCCGCCCGACGAACGCGAGCACCACGGCATCCGGCCGGATGCCCAGCGCGGCGCGGGCCGCGGCACGGTCACCGGGGCGGAACAGGTCCAGGTCGACGCCCGGCGCCACGGTGTTGACCTTCTCGGGCGCGGCGTCGTAGAGGTCGACGAGCTGGCCGGCCTCGACCGCGGTGTTCGCGATCAGCTGGTCGGCCTTGTCGACGACCTCCTGCTCGCCGATCACCCGGGTCCGCGGCTCCGCGGTGTCGCCGTCGGCCAGCGCGAGGTTCTTGACCTTGGCCAGCGTGTGCGCGGAGTACACCAGCGGCACGCCCCACCGGTCCCGGGCGAGCCAGCCGACCTGCCCGGACAGCCAGTAGTGCGAGTGCACGAGGTCGTAGTAGCCCGGCTCGTGGCGTGCTTCGGCACGCAGCACGCCGGCGGTGAAGGCGCACAGCTGGGCGGGCAGCTCGTCCTTGCCGAGCCCCTCGAACGGGCCGGCGTGCACGTGCCGGACCAGCACGCCCGGCGCGAGCTCCGCGACCGGCGGCAGGTCGGACGAGGTGGCCCGGGTGAACACCTCGACGGCGATGCCGCGCCGGGCCATCCGCGTCGCGGTCTGGGTGATGTAGACGTTCATGCCGCCCGCGTCGCCGGTGCCCGGCTGCTCGAGCGGTGAGGTGTGGACGGACAGGACGGCGACTCTGCGGGGCGGCCGGTGGAGCCGAACGACCGAACCAAGACCGACACCGTCGGCGACACTGCTACCGGCATTGCTGGCTTCCCGCACATCCACTCCCGACTAGTGGCTGGTGGTCGACCCCGCGAACTCGCCCAAGACAGCGTTGAACTCCGCGGCTCGTTCCACGAACGGCATATGGCCCACGTCTGGAAACCAACGCAGGCGGGCGCCGGGAATCTTCCCACCCGCGTACTCGGCCGCCCGCGGGCTGATCACCTCGTCGCGCTCGCCGTGCACGATCAGCGCCGGCACGGACGCCCGGACCAGCACGTCCGCACTGCCGAGCGTTCGCCGGAACAGCGCCGCGCGCACGGCCGGCGGCACCCGCAGCATGTCGGAGAGCAGCCGCTGGACGGCGGCGCCGGGCAGCGGCGACGCGGTCATGCGACCGGCGAGCGCGGTGAGTGCCGGCACCGCGACCGCCGGGTCGTCGGACAGCGCCGGCCGCATCAGGCCGTCCCAGGCCGGGCCCACCGCACCGCCGGGGTTGCCGGGCCCGATCTCGGTGATCGCACCGACGAGCACGATGCCGGCGACGCCGTCCGTGCCGCGTTCCCGCAGGTAGTCGGTGATCACGAGGCCGCCGTAGGACCAGCCGACCAGCACCGCCGGCCCGGTCCGCTCGAGCACCGCCGCGACGTCGCCAGCCCACACGGCCGGGTCGGCGTACCCGCCCTCGGCCGGGTCCGGCGCGTCGGACCCGCCGTGCCCGCGCAGGTCGACGGCCACCAGCCGATGGTGTGCGGTGAGCGTGGGGTCGGCGAGCTGGCCCGCCCAGGCCGCGCTGTTCGCGGACCAGCCGTGCAGCAGCACGATCGGGGGCTTGTCCGCGTCGCCCACCTCGCGGACGGCCAGCCGCACGCCGCCCGCGCCCGTGATGCCCGCGATCACTCCGTGATCACAAGGCCGACATCGTCTGCCACTGGCTCCACGGGATCAGCCAGTCGAACACGTCCGACGTGGTCGGGAACTTGGCCTTCGAGCCGGTGATCTCGACCGGGTCGCCGATCAGCGCGCTGTCGTAGTACTTCTTCGCGTCCTTCTCGAACAGGTTGACGCAGCCGTGCGAGCTGTTGACCTTGCCGATGTTGGCGCGGTTCTCCTCGTTCTCGTGGATGAACTCACCGTGGTTGGAGATGCGGACGGCCCACTTCTTCTTGACGTTCGTGTATCCGTAGCGCGGGTTGGAGAAGTCGCCGACGGGCTCCTTCGACATCACGACCACGGTGCCGTTGGGCGTGTTCAGGTTCGGGTCGGCGTCCTTGCCGTTGCTGGCCGGGTAGCTCGCGGTGAGCTTGCCGTCCCGGTAGACGTTCATCTTGTGGTCTGGCGTGTTGATCTTCACGACCTGGTTGCGGCCGATGGTGAACGACGTGGACAGGTCGGCCTTGCCGTACGCGCCGCCGCCGTAGGGCAGGCCGTAGAGCTTGGCGTTCACGGTGACCTTCGTGTTGGCGGGCCAGTACTCCTTGGGCCGCCAGTCGACCTGCTGGTCGCCCAGCCAGCCCCAGGAGCCCTCGACCGGGACGGAGGTCTCGACCTTGAGGGCCTTCTCCACGGCGGCCTTGTCGGTCACCGGGCCCTCGGGGAACTTGACGCTGACCGGCATGCCGACGCCGACCGTGGCGTCGTCGCCCGGGTTGATCGTGGCGCGCGGGGTCGCGGCGGGGGCGAGCGTGGTGAAGCTGCCCTCCTGCGTCGACTCGTTGCCCGCCTCGTTCTCGGCCTTGGCGGAGTACTTGTATGTCTTGCCGTAGCCGAGGACCTCGCCGCTGGTCCAGCTCAGCTTGTCCGGCGCGAGCTCGCCGATGACCTCCTTGCCGGCGGGGGTGATCACCTTGGCCTCGGTCAGCTCGCCACCGTCGACGATGATCTTGATCGGCTCCAGCACGGACACGTCCTCGGCGCCGTCCGCGGGAGCGAAGGTGATCTTGGCAGCCGGCGTCTCAGCCTTCTTCTTCTTGTCGGGCAGATCCACGCCGAAGCCGGCGCTGTCGGAGTCGTCGGAGCAGGCGGCGAGCAACGAGAGGCTCGCCAGCAGGGCGACGACCGTACCGAACAACCGCTTGGATCTCACCGTCTCAACCTCCGCGTGAGTCTGGCCCTCGTAAGTGAGGACGCCTGGCAGCTGGGCGAGGTGCGTGGAGTCGAGTGTGACAGTGGTCACGCCCAGCGTCGTACCCACCCGGGATACCTCGCACTGGAGGATCAACAAACGTGAACGCTATCGGCACCGCGATCGTTACCGGAGCAAGCTCGGGAATCGGCGAGGCCGCGGCCCGAGGGCTTGCGGCCCAAGGATTCCACGTGGTAGTCGGCGCTCGCCGCGTCGACCGTCTCGAGGCCGTCGCCGCGAAGATCGGCGGCACGGCACTGCCGCTCGACGTGACCTCGCCCGCGTCGGTGTCGGAGTTCGTCGCCGCGGTGCCGTCCTGCCGCGTACTGGTCAACAACGCGGGTGGCGCGCGCGGCCTGGCGCCGGTGGCGGACGCGGACGAGGACCACTGGCGCTGGATGTGGGAGACGAACGTCCTGGGCACGCTGCGGCTGACGAAGGCCCTGCTGCCGGCACTGACCGCCTCGGGCGACGGCCACGTGGTGACGGTGACGTCGATCGCGGCGTACGAGGTCTACGACAACGGCGCGGGCTACACCAGCGCGAAGCATGCCCAGTCCGCGCTGCACCGGACCCTGCGCGGCGAGCACCTCGGCCAGCCCGTCCGGTTCACCGAGATCCTGCCGGGCATGGTGGAGACGGAGTTCTCGCTGGTCCGCCTCGGGGGCGACCGGTCTCGCGCGGACGCGGTGTACGCCGGCGTCACCCCGCTGACCGCGCAGGACGTGGCCGACACGATCACCTTCGCGGTGACCCGCCCGCCACACGTCAACATCGACCAGATCGTCCTCAAACCCCGCGCCCAGGCCTCCGCGACCCGCACGCACCGCGAGTAGTCCACAACCGGCCCAGCTGTCCACAGCAAGACCGCGACCACGCCTTTTGTCAGCACCTCCCGGTAGGCTGGCATGTGAGGGTGGCCCCCGGGACAGGGTGGGGCTTTCGTTTCTTGCGTTCTGCACGCGCGTGCGCGCGTGGGGGCTTTTGCTTGGGGTGGACGGTTTTGGGGCCGGCTGGCGCTTGGTCAGAGGGTGCAGCCGACCAGGACCGGTTCCGGGTGCAGGTCCACACCAAACGCGACGCGGACGCCGTCGCGAACCTCACTGGCCAGGGACAGCAGGTCCTCGGTCGTCGCCGTGCCGCGGTTCGTCAGCGCCAGGGTGTGTTTGCCGGACAACGCCACGCGGCCGTCCGCGGCCGGGTAGCCCCGCGCGAAGCCCGCACGCTCGATCAGCCACGCGGCCGACAGCTTCGACGCGCCGACGCCCGCCGGGTACTGCGGCACCGGCACGTCCGCGCCCAGGCGCGCCGCGATCCGGGACAGCACACCGCCGAGATCACGCTTGAGCACGATCGGGTTCGTGAAGAACGAGCCCACGCTCCAGGTGTCGTTGTCGGCCGGGTCGAGCACCATTCCCTTGCCACGCCGCAACTCCAGCACCGCCTGGCGGGCCCGCTCGACCGGGACCCGCCGGCCCTGGCGCACGCCGAGCACCCGCGCCAGCTCCGTGTACCGGATCGGCGCGGACATCCCGCCGTCGGCGAGCTCGAAGCGGACGCGCAGCACGACGGCACGCTCGGTGCCCTTCAGCACGCTCGTCCGGTAGCCGAGCCCGAGCTCCTCGGCGCCGAGCGTGCGGATCTCGCCGGCCGCGCGGTCCAGCAGGTCCACCGAGATCAGCAGCTGGGCGATCTCGATCCCGTACGCGCCGACGTTCTGTACCGGCGTCGCGCCGACCGAGCCCGGGATGCCCGACAGGCACTCGAGCCCGCCGAGCCCGGCCTCGACGGTCCGGCACACGACGGCGTCCCAGTCCTCGCCGGCCTCGACGGTCAGCGCGACCCGTCCGTCGCCCAGTGAGTCGATCTTGCTGCCACGGTTGGCGACGTGCACGACCGTGCCGTCGAACCCCTCGTCGGCGACGACCAGGTTGGACCCGCCGCCCAGCACGAGAACCGGCTCACCCCGGCCGTCGGCCGCTCTGACCGCAGCGGCGACGTCCTCGGCGGATCGGGCCGCCACGAACCGGGCCGCGGGGCCGCCGAGCCGCAGGGTGGTGTACCCGGACAGGGGGACCGCGGAACGGGCCACGATCCCGTCCGCGCCGAGGGGGAGGCTGGTCATGGGCCCCAACGGTAACCTCCGTCGCATGGCAACCAGCCTGGAGCACCGGTCGACGTTCACCGCGGCGGCCGACGTGGTCTTCAAGACCCTCGTTGACGAGGCATTCCTCACCGAACGCCTGCGGGAGATCGGCGGCAAGAACGCGGCGCTGCTCGAGCACGCTCGCGACGGCGACCGGGTGCGGTTCCGGATGCGCCAGGGCATGGACGCGGCCAGGCTGCCCAGCGCCGCACGGTCGGCACTGGGCGGCGGCGACCTGGTGGTGGAGCGCGAGGAGCGCTGGCGACCCGAGGGCGACCGCTACGCGGGCACGAGCCGGGTGACGATCTCCGGCGTGCCGGGCGAGCTCCAGGGCCGCATCCGGATCGCCGGCACCACGTCGGGCGCCACGCTGGTGATCAGTGCTCAGGTGAAGGTGAGCATCCCGTTGATCGGCGGCAAGCTGGAGCGGGTCGTCGCCGACCAGGTCGGAAAGCTCCTGGCCACGGAGGTCGAGTACGCCGAGAAGTGGCTCGCCGCGCGCGCCTGACCGTTCCCCTTGGCACGCCGACCAGGGGGACGACGAATCCGAACCGGCTGCGCCGGGTTGACCGTTGGCTGATGGGCTCCGCCCTCGTTCGCTCCGCGCTGGGCGCCGACTCGCCGCTGGTCGTCGACGTCGGGTACGGCTCGTCGCCGGTGACCACCGTGGAGCTCGCCACCCGGCTGCGGTCGGTCCGGTCGGGTGTGCGGGTGCTCGGGCTGGAGCTCGACCCCGAGCGCGTCGACGCCGCCGCGGCGGCCGCCGACCCGCCGCACCTCGCGTTCCGCCGTGGCGGCTTCGAGCTGGCCGGCACGCGGCCGGTGCTGGTGCGGGCGTTCAACGTGCTCCGCCAGTACGCCGAGGACGAGGTCAGCGCCGCGTGGACGACGATGCTCGACCGGCTCGCGCCCGGCGGCCTGCTGGTGGAGGGGACGTGCGACGAGCTCGGCCGGCGGTGCTGCTGGGTGACGCTGTCGGCGGCCGGGCCTCGGCTGTTCACGCTGGCGTGCCGCCCGGCGGACCTCACGCGGCCGTCGGACCTGGCGGAACGGCTGCCGAAGTCCCTGATCCACCGCAACGTGCCCGGGGAGCCGGTGCACGCGCTGTTCGCCGCGCTGGACCGCTGCTGGGCGAGCGCCGCCCCGTACTCGACGTTCGGCCCGAGAGCCCGCTGGGCGGAGACGGCGCGCCTGCTGGCCGACGACGGCTGGCCGGTCCGCGACACCCGAAAACGCTGGCGCCTGGGCGAACTGACCCTCGACTGGTCCGCCATAACCCCCGCGCCACCATAACCCCCGCGCGCACGCGCGTGCAGAACGCCAGAAACGAAAGCCCCACCCTATCCCGGGGGCCACCCTCACGTGCCAGTCTACCGGCGAGGCCTGACGGAAACGGCTGGGTGGTGTCCGCTGTGGACAACGTCGTCACTTGTGGACAAGTCACGTATGGTGTCTGTCTACAATGGAGTGGACGAGGTCATTCCGGAGGAAGTACCCACGCCGGCAAGGGTTCGCAGGACGTGCGCCACTCCCGTGGCACGCCCGACGCGCCGACCCGGCCGGCCACGATCCCGCCCACGATCGCGCAGACGGTGTCCACGTCGTCGGCCACCGGCGCGGCCGTCCACACCGCACCGGGGTAGTCGTCCAGGTGCCGGGCCGCGACCCACAACGCGAGCGGCACCGTGTCCGGCGCGCTCAGCCGACGGCCGGTGCCCAGCGC
>NZ_JBOHGB010000164.1:0-15000 GCF_050699935.1 Actinophytocola sp. | reverse complement strand
CGGCCGAGCAGCGCGGCCGCACCACCCGAGCCGAGCAGCACGGCCGACGCGCCGTCGCTGAGCGGGGACGCGTTGCCCGCGGTGATCGTGCCGTCCGCACGAAAGGACGGCCTCAGCTCGCCCAGCTTCGCCATGCTCGTGTCCGGCCGGACGCCCTCGTCGCGGGTCAGCCCGCCGGCCCCGACGGTGAGGTCGTCGTAGAAGCCCGCCTCCCACGCCTCGTGCGCGAGCCGGTGCGAGCGCAGGGCGAACTCGTCCTGCCGCTCGCGGGAGATGCCGAACTCCTCGCGCAGCCGCTCGTTCGACTCACCGAGCGAGACAGTCCACTCCTTCGGCATCAACGGGTTCACCAGCCGCCAGCCGAGCGTGGTGGACACCGCCGTGACGTCGCGAGCGGGGAACGCGCGGTCTGGCTTCGGCAGCACCCACGGCGCGCGGGTCATCGACTCGACGCCGCCGGCCACGACGACGTCCGCGTCGCCGGTCTCGATCGCCCGGGACGCCGACATCGCCGCGTCGAGGCCGGAGCCGCACAGCCGGTTGACGGTGCCGCCCGGCACGCTCACCGGGTAGCCGGCGAGCAGCGACGCCATCCGTCCGACGTTGCGGTTGTCCTCACCCGCGCCGTTCGCGTTGCCGAACAGGACCTCGTCGACGGCCGCGGTGTCCAGTGCCGGGGACCGCTCGGCGATCGCGCGCAGCACGGTGGCGCCGAGGTCGTCCGGACGGACCTTGGCCAGCGCGCCGTCGAACCGGCCGAACGGGGTGCGAACCGCGTCGTAGACGAATGCGTCACTCATGCGTCCAGTGTCCCTGACCGCGCGCGCAGGCGATCCGGCCACCTCGTGCCCTGCCAATCCGGCGCTGCCAATCCGGCGAACAACGACCGCCCGGGCGTGGCAGGATCTCGATATGGTCGACCGAGCGGAGTTCGCGGCGTGGATCGAGCGGTACGAGCGGTCCTGGCGCAGCGCGGGCACCGCACACCTGCGGGAGCTGTTCACCGAGGACGCGAGCTACCTGCACGCGCCCTACGAGGAGCCGGTCGTCGGCCTGCCCGACATCGAGCGGGACTGGGAGGCGGAGCGGGACGGGCCCGACGAGATGTTCACGATGGCCGCGTCGATCGTGGCCGTCGAGGGGGACACCGGGGTGGCGAGGGTGCTGGTGCGCTACGGCGAGCCGGTTCGGCAGGAGTACCAGGACCTGTGGCTGGTGCGCTTCGCCGCGGACGGGCGGTGCGTGTCGTTCGAGGAGTGGCCGTACTGGCCGAACCAGGCGTGGACCGCGAGCCCGGGCGGCATGGGCGCTAGCGGAGCCTGACCGACAGGCAGGTCACGCAGCCCTCGAGCTTCTCGAACTCCCCGATGTCGACGGTGACCGGCTCGAGGCCCCGCGCACGCAGCCGCGCTGCGGTCCGGGGAGCCGACGCGGCCAGCAGCACCCGGTTCCCGCCCAGCAGCACGACGTGCGCGCCCGGTTCCTCCGGCACGGCGAGGAAGTCCGCGAACACCGCCGGGTCGTCGACGAGCGGCGGGTACCCGATGACGGTCCCGTCGGGCAACGCGGTCACCGCGGACTTCAGGTGCAGCACCTTCGTGACCGGCACCGGCACCACGGTGGCGCCGGTCGCGTCGAGGAGCGCGGCCAGCTGCCGGACGCCGGCCTCGTTCGTGCGGCCGCTGAGTCCGACGTAGACGGTCGAGCCGACCTTGAGCACGTCGCCGCCGTCGAGCGTGCCCGGCTGCTCGATCCGCGCGACGTGGTAGCCGGCCGCGCGGACCGCCCGCTCGACCCCGGCCGCCTCCGGCCGCCGCTGGGGCGCCCCGGACCGCGTGATGACGGCCAGATCCCCGTACACCACAACGGGATCCTCGACGAACACCGAGTCCGGGCACCCGTCGGCCGGCTCGACCTCGACGGTCTCCCACCCCTGCGCCCGCAGGGCGTCGACGTAGGCCTGCCACTGCCGCCGGGCCAGCCCGACGTCGACGGTCCGGCGCTCGATGTGGGAGACGAGGCCCTCGGCGAGCCGGGGATCCGGGCGGCGAACCAGTGCACGAGTCGTCACGTCCGACAGTGTGTCAGCGCCGTGTCAGCGACGTACCCGCAGCGAGCCGAGACGCCACGTGCCCGGGTCGGGTGCGCGGACCGCCTCCACCAGCGACAGCGTCGGGAAGCGGTCCAGCAGCATGCTCAACGCGACCTCCGTCTGCACCCGTGCCAGCGACGCGCCGAGGCAGAAGTGCGGGCCGTGACCGTACCCGAGGTGGCCCGATGGCGCCCCGGCGCGGGCGAGGTCGAGCCGGTCGGGGTCACCGAAGGCGCGCGGGTCCCGGTTCACCGACGCGACGACCGCCGTGACCGGCTCGCCCTTGCGCACGACCGTCCCGCAGAGTGGCACGTCCTCGCGCGCGTACCGGGGGATCGACATCATCGTCGGGCCGCACCAGCGGGTCAGCTCCTCCACGGCGCGGCCCGGGTCGGCGTGGAACGCGGTGACGTGCGCGGGGTCGGTCAGCAGCAGCGCGACGGCGTTCGCGATGAGGTTGGCCGGTGTCTGGCCCGCGAGGACCAGGTGCCACACCAAGGTGATCAGCTCGGTGTCGCTCAGCCGGTCGCCGTCCTCGGCCTGGACGCGGACGAGATCGGACAGCAGGTCGTCGGCGGGCTCGGCGCGGCGGCGGGCGACCGCCTCGCGCGCCCCGGCCATGATCCCCGGGATGGCCGCGGCGAACGCCGGACCCGCTCCCGACGCGACAGTGGCGCCGTACTCCCGCCACCGCTGGCGGTCGCCGGCCGGGATGCCGACCAGCTCGCAGATGACGTCCATCGGCAGCGGGTGGGCGAAGTGCGTCAGCAGGTCGACCGGCTCCTCCTCGGGCAGCTCCGCGAGCAGGCGGTCGACGAGCGGCTCGATTCGCGGCCGGAACTCCGCGGCGCGGCGCGGCGTGAACGCGGGTGCCACGAGCCGGCGCAGCCGCGTGTGCTCCGGGCCGTTCATCTCGGACATGGTCCGCATGTAGGCGAGGCAGTCCTCGGGCACGCCGGGTCGCAGGAAGCTCGACTCGTTGATCTCGAAGCGGGGGTCGGCGAGCATCGCGCGGGCGTCGTCGTACCTGGTCAGGGCCCACATCGCGCCGATGCCGGGCAATGGGATCCGAGCCAGCGGCGTCTCCTCACGGACGCGCCCGTAGGCGGTGAACGGGTCGCTCAGGAGCGACGGGTCGGACAGGTCGATCTCATGAATTTCAGATGGTGTCACCATATGTTCTTACCATACGGATGGCCCGCTATCGTGATCAGGTGGGGCTCAGCAGGGCGCAGACGCAGGAACGCAACCGCGCGAAGGTGCTCGCCGCGGCACGCGAGGAATTCGCCGAGCGCGGCTTCCGCGACGCCAAGATCGACAGCATCGCGGCGCGCGCGGGGCTCACCCGCGGCGCGGTCTACTCGAACTTCCCCGGCAAGCGGGCGCTGTACTTCGCGGTGCTCGCCGAGGTCGAGTGGCCCGCACCGCCGAACCCGACGCTCGGCCGCTCCCCCGCCGAGGCACTGGGTGCGCTGGCCCGGGCGTGGGTGGCCCGGCTCGACGGTCCCGAGGCGCGGCTCGGCGTGGATCTGTTCGGCGAGGTGCAGGCCGACGAGAGCGTGCGCACGCCGTTCACCCGCCTGATGATCCTGGACGCGCTGCTGCTGGGCCTTGCGCTGGAGCGGCTGCGCCCACCGGCACCCGGTGCGCGGCTGGTGCGGCTGGCGGAGACGGCGCTGACGATGCTGCACGGTGCACGACGGCTGGCGGCGGCCGCGCCTGGGTTCGGCGAGGCGTTCGACGTGGTGAGCGCGTGCGAGCGGCTGGCGGGCCTGGAGCTGAACGACTACTGGGCGCCGCCCCGGCTGGCCCCGCCGACGCGGCCGGCGTCCGAGCCGTGGAGTCCGCCGCCCGCGGTCGACCTGGTGACCGGATCGCCGGCCCGGCTCGACGGCGGCGTGGTCGCGGTCCTCGGCCCGCACCGGTTGCCGGCCGTGGAGGAGGCGGTGCGCGCGGGCGCCGGTTCGCCGGTCACGGTCGTGCTGGTGACCGGCGCGCCGGCCGAGCTGGATCCGTTGGCGCGCCTGGTGATCGGCGAGCTCTGCGGCTGCCTGCGCCAGTCGTTCCCCCGCACGGCGTGGCCGCCGGTTCAGGTGGTCTGCGACCCCGCGGGGTCGGTCGCCGCCGCGGCCGGGGTGCCGGCGGTGAGCGACGGGACGGAGGCGGCGGTGCGCGTCGAGGACGGCCGGATCGTGTCCCGCGCGGACGGGTTCGGTGCTTGCCATGCGGTAGCGGCCGAGCACGATTCGAAACACTCCGGATCAGCAGCGCCCGGGCACGCCGCGGGCCTGTTTTGAACGGTGCTCGTCGACTCACCGGTCGCGAACGTATGACTCGCCGGTTCGGAGCGTTGGACTCGCGGGTTCTAAGCGTTGGACTCGCGGGTGCTTTGGTGGGGCTAGTCCATTGTGGATGGATTGGCGGGGTCGAGCTTGGCGATCAGGGAGCGGATCGCGCTCGCGCGCTCGCTGTCCGGGCCGAATCGCCTCGTCCACTCCGTGCACACGATGTCCAGCTGCTCGGCGGCCAGCTCGAGCCGGCCGATGTCGCGCGCGCCCAGCCCGAGCCGGTACCGGGTGGACACGGTGTGCGGGTGGTGTTCGCCGAGCACCCGGATGCTTCCCGGCAGCAGCTCGGTGAACAGCTCGATCGCGCGCTCGGTGTCGCCGCCGTTGCGCGTCCACACCGCGATCTGGAAGCGGGTGCTCAGGACGTTCGGATGATCGCTGCCCTGCACCCGTGTCCGGTCGGCGAGTAGCTCGGTGAACAGCTCCAGCGCCCGGGCCCGGTCACCGCACCGGCCGGTCCAGATGGCGTGCAGGTGCCGCGCGCGCAACGTCTCGTGGTGGTCCGGGCCGTACACCCGTGTGTGGTCCTCGGTCAGCTCGGCCAGCCGCCGGACCGCCTCGCGGCGCGAGCGGTTCTTGCCGAGCTGGATGGCGGCCTGCAGCCGGATCGCGAGCGTGTCCGGGGCATCGGGGCCGAGCACGTCGCGGCAGTCGTCCAGCAGCTCGGCGAACATCCGGGTGGCGAGCTCGGAGTCATCGATCTCCTGGGTGAACCGGGCGAGCGCGCCGCGCAGCTTCAGCGCCTCGGGGTCGTCGCGCGGTATGCCGGCGAGCATCGACGTGAGCAACGTGATCGCCGTACGCGGATCGCCACCCGACCCGATCGCCTCGGCCAGCTCGGCACCCGCCCCCGGCACACCCGCGTCCGCGGCCTTGCGGAACGCCGCCGTGGACGCCTCGAAGCGGGCGACGCCGCGCGCCGCGCGGCCGACCACGAGCGCCTGCTCGGGATCGCACCAGTCGACCACCGCCAGCCAGACGGCGACCGGAACGGGGTCGGCCGGCAGGTCGATCAGGTAGTCGAAGGCGAGCACGCGCCCGTCCTCCCCGGCGGGGATCAGCAGGCTGCTCGTGCCGCGTGCCGGCGTCGTCGCCCAGCTCACCGCCGCGTCCAGCGGCTCGGGCCGCAGCGTCGTGCCACCCCGCGCGTCGAGGTAGTGCCGCGCCAGGTCGGCGAGCAGGTCGACCGGCACCGGCTCGCTCAACCCGGCGCGCCGGCAGTCGACGGCGGCCGCGACGAGCGCGGCACCCTGCGGGTGCCCGTCCGGCCGCCAGGCGTTGTGCCAGTCCCGTGCCAGCTCGGGGCCGTCGGCCAGCAGTTCGGCCAGCCCGAACGCGTCGGTCATCCGCAGCGCCGAGCGAACCCGGCGATCCGTGGACCGGCTCGCCCGGTCCAGCTCCGGCTCGCTCCAGCGGCGCGACAGCGGGATCTCGTCGGCCAGCCGCAACACCTCGCGCGTGGTCCGCCAGCCGTCCCGCTCGTCACCGTCGAGCGCGGCCTCGTGGCGCGCGCCGAACCGGTCGAGCTCGGCGACCCGGATGGTGCCGAGCACCACCGCGTCGGCGGCCAGCATCCGTTGCAGCAGCGGGACGGTCAGCCCGTTGGCACCGAAGTAGCGCTCGACGTCGTCCAGCCACACCACGCAGCCCCGTTGGTCGGCGACGGTCTCCACCACGGTCCGCACCGACTCCCGCGACGCCGGCGCGATCAGCCGGCGATCCGGCAGCACCCGCCGCACCGCCTCGTACGCGACCCTCGTCTTCCCCGCCGTCGACTCACCGCTGAGCAGGACGAACCCGCCCGCCCGCAAGGCGTCGTCCACCCGGTCGTCGACATCGCGGGACACGTACGCGGGCACCTGGCCGCTGCCGTCCCTTGCCGCGGGATGCACGCCGAGCAGAACCGGGTCGGTCAGCTCGCGAACCCGGCGGGGCCGGCCGCCGAGCACCTCGTCCGGAAGCGCGGCGCGAACCTCGGTGCCGCGGTCGACGAGCGCCCGCCCGCGCGCGCCCAGCACGCCGAGCACGGCAGTCACCATGCCGGTCACCGCGCCCGCCAGGCGATCGTCGAGCAGGTAGCCGGCCAGGACCCCCACCACGGCCCCCAGCACGGCGGCACCGGCGAGCAACAACCATCCCTTCGCGCGGCGCGACACCATGGGCCGACATTATCGCGCCGGGCGCACGGCCAGACACGGACACGGGTGGGGCCCCGGCTGCCTGTGTGCCGGGGCTCCACTTTCCGTATGGCTAGGCGAACGTCGCGCGCCTGCCGATGTCGGACTCGATCGCCGCGTTCACGATGACGCTGCGTTCCTGCGACGTGATGATCCCCGCGGTCACCAGCTCGTCGGTGACCCGGTTGACGTGGCGTACGAACCTGTTGTGCGTGCCGTACTCGGCGTCCTCGGCGATCAGGTCGTTGATCGTGCAGCCGTTCCCGGTGTCCACATTGGCCACACCGGTGTCGGTCACACCGATGATCACGGTCGGGCGGGTGTCCGAGCTCGGGCAGGCGTCCTCGGTCGTCTCGACGATCGTGAACGTGCCCGACAGCTCCGCGGAGACGTTGCCGGCCTTGTCGGTCGCGCGGTAGGTCACCGTGTGCGTCCCAGCCGTGTCCACGGTGACCGGCTCGGTGTAGGCCGTCCAGTCGCCGTCGTCCAGCTTGTACTCCACCGACGCGACCCCGGAGTCCACGTCCAGCGCGTCGATCGTCAGCGTCGCGCTGTCCAGGTAGTTCCAGTTCGAGTCCTGGTCGCCCGACACCACCGCCGACACCGACGGCGGCGTGGTGTCCTCACCCGGCGCCTCGACGACCGTGAACGACACCGAGCCCTCCTCGGACACGTTGCCCGCGACGTCCGTGGCACGGAAGGCGAACGCGTGCTCGCCCGCGGCGGACACCTGGACCGGCTCGGTGTAGGGCACGAAGGCCGCACCGTCCATCGAGTACTCGATCGACGCCACCCCGGAGTCCGCGTCGGACGCGGTGACCGTCACGACCGCGGAGCCGACGTAGTTCCCGTCCGCGTCCTGCTCGCCGATCACCTCGGCCGACACGGTGGGCGCCGTCGTGTCCCGCTCCACCACGGTGAAGTCGACCATGCCCTCCGGCGAGACGTTGCCGGCGACGTCGGTCGCGCGGTAGTGGAGCATGTGCGGGCCCGGCTCGTTGACCACCACCGGCTCGGTGTACGGCACGAACGCCGCACCGTCCAATGAGTACTCGACGGACGCCACGCCGGAACCGGAGTCCGTGGCGGACAGCGTCACCGTGGCGGTGTCGACGTAGTTGCCGTCGCCGTCCTGCTCGCCGGAGACCTCGGCCGTCACCGTCGGCGGCGTCGTGTCCTCACCGCCGCCCTCGACGACCCGGAACGGCACCGAGCCGGTCTCGGAGACATTGCCGGCCGCGTCGGTCGCGCGGTACTGGACCGCGTGGTCGCCAGGCGTGGACACCGTCACCGGCTCGGTGTAGGGCTGGAAGCCGGTGTCATCGACCTCGTACTCCACCGACGCCACACCGGATCCCTCGTCGGTGGCGGTCACCGTCACGGTGGCGCTGCCGACGTAGTTCCCGTCCGCGTCCTGCTCGCCGGTCACCTCGGCGGACACCGTCGGCGGCGTGGTGTCCTCACCGCCGCCGGCCACCACCGTGAAGTCGACCATGCCCTCCGGCGAGGTGTTGCCGGCGACGTCGGTCGCCCGGTACTTGAGCACGTGGTCGCCCACGGTGTTCACGACCACGGGCTCGGAGTAGGTCGCCCACGCGCCGCCGTCCAGTGAGTACTCCACGCTGTCCACACCGGACGAGTCGTCCGTGGCGGTGAGCGTGGCGGTGGCGCTGCCGACGTAGTTCCCGTCGGCGTCCTGCTCGCCGGTCACTTCGGCGGTCACCGTCGGCGGCGTGGTGTCCTCACCGCCGCCGGTGACCGTGAACTCGCCGACCATCTGGCCGTGGCCGGGGATCGCGCAGAAGTAGCGGTACGTGCCCGGCGTGAGCGTCACCTCTTGTTCGTGCCGGCCGCCGTTGGAGTCGAACGGGCTCGCGACGATGTTCAGGCTGACATCGTGGTTGTAGCCCGGCGTCGACGTATCGAAGGTCAGGGTGTGGCTCATACCGGTCGTGTTGCCGGTCGCCGTGCTGTTCTCGAAGACGATCGTGGTCGCCCCGGCCACGGCGGTCGTCGGGGCGGAGGCGTACTCGGTGGTGCTGTCGTCGGCGGTCCAGGTCAGAGTCTGGGCGGCCGCCGAGGGGTCAGCCGACGCGACGGAGGCGGACGCGGGCGACACCACCAGCCCCACCACGGTGAGCGCCGCGACCAGCGCGGCGAACAGTGCTCGAGCTAGAAGCATGTGAACGAAGCCTTTCTTGGAATTCGCCAAACGAGTCCTCGACGAACCGCGCCTCAGGGGAACGTGACGAAACCCAGCCACAGGTACGTGACCAAAGGACGATCCCGACCCGGCGCGACCAATCGTCAAAACTCCGGGGAGGCGGAAATGGGGCCGGCCGGTGTGGGTGGACCCGCACCGGCCGGCCACCCGGCTACAGCTGCCGCACCCGGATGTTGCGGAACTCGATCAGATCGTTGTCACTGTGGTTCTGCAGTCCTATGTAGCCACTCGTGAACTGCCGCAGGTCCGTCGGCGGGTCACCCGGCCGGGAGGACTCCTGGCCCGGGGTGTTGTCGAACTCGTTGATCACCTCGCCGTTGCGGATGATCGTGTAGTGCTGCCCGACGACCCTGATCTCGTAGGTGTTCCACTGACCCTTCGGCGTCGCGCCGGCGTCGTCCAGGCCGACCTGGTCGAAGTTGTAGATCGACCCGGTCTTCTGCGGCTCGCCGGTCTCGCCGTCGTAGATCTGGACCTCCTGTCCACAGTAGATCGCGACCCACGCCGCCGAGTCGCGTGCGGCGCCGACGGTGCCGCAGCTGCCCGGTGGTCGCTCCTCCAGCGGCGTCCGGACGTCCGGGAACCGCACGAAGACGCCGCTGTTGGCACGGTGGCCCTCCGGTGCGATGTCGGAGAACTCCAGCTTCAGCGAGAAGTCGCCGAACGCCTTCTTCGCGTACCACAACATGCCCAGCCCGCCCGCGGCTCTCAGCGAGCCGTCCGGCTGAATGGTGAACTCGCCGGACGGCGCCTGTGCCCAGTCGTACAGGGACTGGTCCGTCCCGTCGAAGATCGCGTCGTACCCGGTGGTGCCGGGCCGGCCGATGTCCGACGCCTTCGCCGCGTTGTTCAGCTTCGTCTGCTGGTTGGCGTTGACGATGCCGAGGTCGCGCAGCCGCTTGACGACGGCCGCCACGTGGTTGACGAACGCGCGGTGGGTCGCCCACGTGCTCTCGTCGTCGATCATGTCGTCGATCTTGCAGCCGCCGCCGGCGTTCTTGTTCACGACCCTGGTGTCGGTGTCGCCGAACGTCACCGTCCTGTTCGGATCGGAGGTGACGCAGCCGACGTTCACGGCCGTGCGGATCGTCGCCGTCTCGCCGTTCGCGTAGGTCACGGTCAGCCTGGCGGTGAACGGACCCACCCGGGTATAGGTGTGCCGCGGGTTGGCCTCGGTCGACGTCTTGCCGTCACCGAAGTCCCAGTCGTAGGCCACACCGCCGGCCCGCGAGCCGTTGAACTGGTAGGTCAGCGGCTTGTTCTGCACCGCGACCGACGACGCGTCCGGCAGCGGGGTGGGCGGGCCGCCCTCGTAGGTGACCCGGATCAGCTTCTGGTTCGGGTCCACACTGAAGAACCCACCCGCGTAGTCGAGCATGTAGAGCGCGCCGTCCGGACCGAACCTGGCGTCCATCCAGCTCTGCAGCCGGTCGTCGCCCGAGCCCGCCTGGATGATCTTGCCGACCGTCTCGGCGAACGCCGGCGGGCGGTGCTGCGGCACACCAGCCGGGTCCACGGTCACCGCAACCCGGTTGGCCGGGTTCGACTCGTCGCCGATGAACCACTTGTCGTCCCAGTACTTCGGCCACGCGACACCGGAGTCGGTGTCGACCCGGTCGTAGTGGTACGTCGGCCCGGACATGATCGCCTGGCCGCCGCCCCGCAGGTACGGCTGGGTGTAGGTGGCGTCGTCGGCGTCGTAGGTCGGGATCGAGCTGTCCGGCCGTTTCGGGAACACCGGGCCGCCGCCGTCCGGCGAGTACCAGATCATGTTGTCCTTGATGGCCGGCAGCTCCACCAGGCCGGTGTTGCGCGGCGAGGTGTTCAGCGGGTGGTCGCAGTCGTACCAGCCGGTCAGCACGTCCGCGTCGACGTTGCTGCGGTCCCGGTACGGCTGCCGGTTGCCCATGCAGTACGGCCAGCCGTGGTTGCCGGCCTCGGTGATGATCGTCGCGGTCTCGTACTTCGCCGGCCCGAGGTCGGGGTTCGGCGAGGACGCGTCCGGCCCGACCCAGCCGGCGGTCAGCCAGTCGTGCTCCGGGTCGATGGCCAGGCGCGCGATGTTGCGCACGCCCATCACGTAGATCTCCGGGCGGGTCTTGTCACCCGGGTCGTTCGCCTCGGGGAACAGGTTGCCCTCGGGGATCGCGTACGTGCCGTCCGGCTCCGGGTGGATCCGGATGATCTTGCCGCCGTAGTCGTTGGTGTTGCCGGCCGTGCGGCGCGCGTCCTGGAACGAGAGGCCCGCGAACTCGGCCTCCCAGTTGTTCCCGGAGTAGCCCTGCGAGCCCTGCGACGAGTTGTTGTCGCCGGACCCGACGTAGAGGTTGCCCGCGGCGTCGAAGGCCATGCCGCCGCCCGCGTGGCAGCAGCTGTGGATCTGCACCGGCCAGCTCATCAGGTCCTTGCGGCTGGCCTGGTCGATCGTCTGGTTCTGCGCGTCGTAGGTCAGCCGCGAGATCGTCCGGTGGCCGATCCGCTTCTCCCGGTCGATCGACTCATGCGGCATCCAGTAGACGTACAGCCAGCCGTTCTCGGCGAACTTCGGGTCGGGAACGATGCCGAGCAGGCCCTCCTCGTTCTTGACCAGCTCGTCACCGCTGCCCCGGTTGCCCATCACGTCCAAAGTGGTCAGCAGCTTCGCCTTCTTGGTGACCGGGTCCCACTGGTGGATCGTGCCGCAGCCCTTGCCGATCTCCGGGTTGGTCCAGTCGTTGGGCTGGGGCACGGTGTTGCCCGCACAGGCCGCCTTGCCGACGTAGAACACCGTGCCGTCCGGCGCGATCGTCATGCCGTGCGGCTCGCCGATCTGGTCGAGCTGGCCCGGCTGGTTCTCCGGGGTCAGCCGCTCGATCTTGTAGTTCGACGCGATCGTGGCCTGGCAGTCCGCGCGGACCATGCCGGTCGTCCACTTGAGAGCGCCGAGCAGGTGGCTGCGGAACGCGGCCTCGCCGTAGCTTCCGCTCGTGCCGCCCATGCCGGTGTAGAAGGACCGGCCGCCCTCGTAGTCCCGGCACCACGAGATCGGGTGGAACGCGCCGTTCGCGCCCGGACCCGGGTCGTAGCGCCACTCCTGCACCTGCGCCACCGTGTGCACGGTGCCGACCGGGTTCGGCGCCCAGTTGCGCCACTTGTCGGTGCGCGTGATATTCAGTGGCAGCCCGGCGTTCGCCGGGTGGTGGCGGTCGGTGAGGTCGACGACCGCCTCCTGGGGCTCGGGCTCCGGCGGTGGTTCCGCGTCGGCCGTGTACAGCGACCACTCGGCGAGCTGGGTGAGCGGCTCGCCGGCGTTCTCGGTGATGTCGAGCCGGTAGTGCGCGTACGCCGTGTCATTGTCCACTTCGAACTCGCGGCGCTGGAACCGCTCCGGGAACTCCTCGTCGGACCGGCTGTCCAGGTCGACCCAGTCGGTACCGTCCTGGGAGCCCTGCAGGGTCCAGTTCTTCGGGTCCCGGCCGGCGAAGTCGTTGGCCGACGTGAGCGCGTACTTGGTCACCACGGCCGGTTCCTCGAGCTCGTAGGCGATCCACCCGGCCGGCTCGAACGCCAGCCACTTGGTGTTCTCCAGCCCGTCCGCGAGCTTCTCCTTGGTCTCGTTCGGCGGGTTCTCCGCGCTGGCGGTGATCCCCGCGGCCGGCAGGGCCGGCGGCACGGCACCCACCGGGCGGGTGCCGATCAGCCCGGTGAACCACTCGGAGTCGGGCTGGAACTTGGCCGCGTCGGCGATGCCGAGGTAGCCGTTGCCGGCCTCGATGTAGTTTTGCAGGGCGCTCTCCTGGTCACCGCCCAGCGTGACGCCCTCGGCGGAGAGGAACACGACGCCGCGGAATCGGGACAGGTTCGCCGGGGTGAACGCCTTCGGGTCGGTCGTGACCGAGACGGTCATGCCGTTCTGCTGGCCGAGCCCGGCGATCGCGTCGGTCGCGCGCACGACGGGGTCGTTCTGGTCCGCGGCCGGGCCGTGGAAGACGAGCACGTTGACGCCGGTGGCCGCGGCGGCGGCTTTCGGCGCCGCCGCTGGTTTGGCGGGCGCCGCGACCGCGGGCGCGGCCAGCGTGCCGAAGCTCATCGCCGCGCTGATCACCATCACCGCCGCGGTTCTCCAGGTCCGCGCTCTGGTCAGTCCTATGGGAACTCTTCGTCCCATCCCTCGCTCCTTCACTCGGTTCGTGTGATCCGGAGTCACCGGTGGCCGGTGTGCGTGCCGCTGCTCTTGTTCTCGGCCACCTCGTGCTGGTGTGCGTGGAAGCGGTCGATGGCCTCCTGCGCGCCGGCGGGCATGCTGCCGTCGGAGTTGCGGACGAGGAACAACCCGACCATCCCGTCGTCGGCGTGGAACTGGACGTGGCAGTGGTACATCCACACGCCGGGCCCGACGCCCTCGCCGGCGAGCACCTGGAAGCCGAACGAGCAGCCCGGGTTGAGGTCCTTGTTGTCGATCACCGGGCTGTGGTCGTCGTCGCCGCCCAGCAAGCCGGTGCGGGTGTCGGCCCAGCGATGTGCGTGCAGGTGGAAGGTGTGCGGCTGGTTGCCGTGGCCGACGCACACGAACTCCACCCGCTGGCCGTGGTTCGCCTCGAACATCGGGGTGTCGGGCGCCACCTTGTTGTTGATCGACATCTCGTTGAACACGATCGTGAACTGCTTGTCGGGCAACAGGTCCCCGGCCTTGCGCACGATCAGCCCGCCGTAGAGGCCCCGCGCGATGCCGGCCGTTCCGTGGTCGCCGATCGCGTGGTCGTGGTAGTGCCAGTAGCCGGCGCTGCCCGGCAGGTAGAAGCCGCCACCGGCCCTTCGCTGGGTGCGGCTGCGCCAGATGTAGGTGCGGGTCTCACCAGGTTCGTTGAAGGAGTCGTTGAGCGGGCTGCCGTCGGAGTCGACGTCGTAGTCCACGCCGTGCGGGTGGATCGAGAGTCTTTGGTCGGTGCTGTTGACGAGCTCGATCTCGAGAGTGTCGCCCTCGTAGATCTCCAGCAGGGGCCCGGGAATCGTGGCCTTGCCGGGTGCGAGGCCGTAGCCGAGCAGTCCGCCGTCGACGGGCTCCGCGTAGAGGGTGATCTGGCGGAGCTTGCCCCGGGGCTGGGCGGCGGCGATGTTGAACGGCGCGGCACTGCCGTTCACGACGAGTGGGGTCACGAGGCCGGCCGCGGCTCCGGTCAGCATGGATCGGCGCGACCACCGCGGGCGCTGGGCGTGTTCGTCCATTGAGGATCTCCGTTCGTGGACACCGGGGGTCGGCTGGAGGGCAGGTCGAGATGACCGCCGGGTCGTGCGGCGGTTTCCGGGAGAACGGCGAGCTGGCGGGGAAAAGGTGGGCGATCGGCGGCAGGGGGCACCCCGGTGGCACGCGGATCCGCGGGCGGAGCGCGGCGGTGCGGGCCGCCGGGTACCGCTGCGGTGACATCCGTTGTCACGCTGCCTCGCCTTCATCCGGTGATGTCACCGGCTGTCCCTCACGTTGGCTGTCACGTAGGCGCAGACGTACCGCTTCCGACTAAACTACTCGAACTTATGTCGAGAACTAACAAAAGTTAAGAGGCCAAATGGATTAACACGTCCTCCACTGCACTGGCGGTGACGGCCTGAGAAGCGATGTTACGGTCCGTTAGTTCAACCGTTGACCAAATGCGAGACCCCTTCGGCAGAGTCCGAGGTGAGAGCCGCCGCTCAGGACACGTCGAGCACGGCCTTGCCGGCCACCCGGCGGGTGCGCAACGCGGCGGCCGCGTCGGCGAACCGGTCGAGCGGACCACGCCAGCCGAGCTCCACGACGAGCTCACCGGACGCGACCAGCCGCACGAGGTCGGCCAGGTCCGCACCGACCGGGCCGGTGTTGATGAACGACGTCATCGTCTTGGCCGGGCCGATCGTCGAGTACGGCGGGAAGATCGCGGGCTCGTCCGACGTCCAGCCGATGCTCTGCAGGTTGCCGCCCTCGGCGAGCAGCTGCCAGGCGGCGACGAGCTGGGACCCGCCGACGTTGTCGAGCACCACGTCGACCGGCGTGCCGATGCCGCCGAGCCCGACGACGACCTCGTGGGCGCCGAGCCCCTCGCCACGCGCGAGCGAGCCGACCGAGGCGATCACGTACGCCCCGGCCATCACCGCGAGCCGGGCGGCGAACCGGCCGACCCCGCCGGACGCGCCGGTGATCAGCAC
>NZ_JBOHGB010000163.1:0-15081 GCF_050699935.1 Actinophytocola sp. | reverse complement strand
CTGCCGCCCGGACTTGTCACTCTTACGTGGACTCACAAGGTCCGATGTCATCACTCTCAGTGCCCATCCCGCCGGACCTCAGCCCGGCGTGTCGGGCCAGAAACACCGATCTTGAAACAGTCCTCACCACACCAACCGCTGTCGCTACAACATTGGAACTTAGCAAGTCCGCAAGGACGCGCGGAAAGGTCAGTGTCACGTAGCCGCACCACCCGACGGCCTGGAAGGACGCCTTCCGGACACTGAGTGTCCGGAAGGCGTCCTTCCAGGCGGTGTCACACGCTCGGCCGCGGCTCGGAGCCGACCCGTCAGAGGTCGTTGCCGGCGTAGGAGAGGTTGAAGCTCTTGTTGGTGAGCGGGAAGTCGGGGACGATCGTGTCGGTCAGGGCGAGGGGCAGGGCTGGCCAGTTGAAGAAACTCGGGTCGACGATCTTGACCCGGGTGAGGGTGCCGTTCGGGGCGAGTTCGACCCGGTGGACGATGGTGCCCCGCCAGCCCTCGACGATCCCCACTCCTGACCGGGTCCCGTCCGGCTCGGTGTCCGCATCGGCCGTGGCGGGTTCGCGATCGCCGTCGACGTCGTCGAGCAGCTGGATGATCATGGCGATCAACGCCTGGATCTCCTCGGCGCGCACCATGAATCGGGACAGCACGTCGCCGTCGGTGTGAGTGTGCTCGGTGCGCGGGAAGCCTCGGGACAGGTGCGGGTGGTCGTGGCGGGCGTCGACGGTCAGCCCGCTGGCTCGGGCGACGTAGCCGAGGGTGCCGAGGTCACCGGCCTGCTGGGTGGTGAGCACGGCGGTGCCGGTGAACCGGTCGCGGACCACGGAGTGATCGAGCGCGAGGGTGACGATCTCGGCGAGGTCGGTGGCGATCTCCGTGAGCGGCTCGGGATCCGGCAGCCGGCGAAGAGTCGCGCCGCCGGGGTGGACGGCGCCGCGCAGCAGCCGGTGCCCGGTGACGGTGTCGTTGATCCGCAGGAGCCGCTCGCGGACGCGCTGCGCGTGCGCGTTGAGGATGCCGTAGCCGACGTCGTTGCACAGCGCGCCGAGGTCGGTGCTGTGGTTGTAGAGGCGTTCCAGCTCCAGCAGGATCGCGCGGATCCGTTGCGCCCCCTGGGGCACGCTCAACCCGAGGGCGTCCTCGACCGCCTGGCAGAAGGCGAGGGTGTGGCCGACGGCGGTGTCGCCGCTGACCCGGTCGGACAGCTCGACCGCATCGGCCGGCCGGCGCCCCTCGAAGAGCTTCTCGATTCCCTTGTGGACGAACCAGAGCCGGGCCTTGAGGTTGAGGATGGTCTCGCCGACCACCGAGAAGCGAAGTGGCCGGGTTCGATGAGCCCGGCATGGACCGGCCCGACGGGGATCTCGTATACGCCATCGCCTTCCACGCTGCGGAACGGGAACGGGCCTTCGGTGTCGCCGAACTCCGGCGGGTCCCCGGCGTCGTGGCGCATCGGGTACCAGCCCTTGGGCCAGTGGAAGTGCCGGACCAGCCGCCGGGGCAGCGGGTGACTGTCCGGGATGACGCCGTAGAGGTCGTGCATCTCGCGTTCGAACCGTCCGGTGGGGAAGGAGATCCCGGCCAGGCTGGGCAGGTGCGGGTAGTCGGCGCGCAGCGGTAGGTGCAGCTCGACGCGCTGGTCATCCGGGTCGGTGAACAGGTAGACCGCGCGCAGGAGGTCGCCGTCGTCGTGACCGGCGACCAGCGCGAGGCGAAAGCCGTTGTCCAGCAACTCACCGGCGTGCCGTTCGAGTGCGACAGGGGTGAGGGTGAGCGAGGCGCGGTGGTACCCGACGGGCTCGGCCGTTGGGGAACCGGGATACGGGGTGCTGGTCATGGTGCTCCCGTGAGGATGTCGGCGGCCAGGGACAGCAGGTGCGACAGCGGTCCGGGAGCGACACCAAGCGCGGCGCACACCGCCAGGCCGCACCCGAGGGTGACGGTGGTGCTGGCCGGTGTCGCATCGGGCGCGGTGGCCGCTCCGGGACTGTCCACGATGGCCGGCTCCGGGCCCGTGACGAGCAGCGCGTCCCGTGCCGGGGAGAGGCCACCAGCCGCGCCCCGTACCGATCCGCGTCGTACACCGGGCCGAACGCGGACCCGATCTCGATCTCACACCCGTTGCACGACCCGGCATCCACATGCCGCACCTGCACCGACCCCGTCAACTCCCGCACCAGCGGGGAATCCCGCGAGTACGGACGTGCCGGTGCGGGCTCTGCCACCCGACCGGTTCGGCGGATCTTGCGCCACAACCCGAACAACCAGTACTCCAACCTGGTCTGGCACTCCATCGTGAGAGGGATGCGGGACACCGCCTGGCGAAGCCGGAGGGGCGGTGGGATGCCGGCGCGTCAATCGGTGCCCGTGCGTCGCCGCCTCGGCCGGGCGGGCGCGGCACCACCCGATTCCCGCAAGCCCTCCAGCAACTCCACCTGCCCGGACAGCACCGTCGTCAGGATCGTGCGCGCCACCGCCAGCAACTCCGCCACCTGCGGGCTGGTCAACGCGTAGAACACCGTCGAGCCCTCCTTGCGCGCCACCACCAGCCCCGCCCGTCGCAGCACCGCCAACTGCTGCGAGAGGTTCGTCGCCTCGATCCCCACCTCCGGCAGCATCTCCGCGACCGCGTGCTCGCGCTGGCTGAGCAACTCCAGCACCCGAATCCGCGCCGGATGCCCCAACGTCTTGAAGAACTCCGCCTTCAGCTGATATAGCGGCCTACTCACACCAGCCCCCTCCGCGTCCCACTGACGCCAATGGTTCAGCAATTGCGAACCTTAGCAACTGCATAACCGCCGCCGCCCGCCTGGCCGGCGTGTCGGTCGCGGTGATCGTCAACGACCACGGCCCGGCGAGCGCGGCTCGGTTGCGTCCGGCGATCGTCGCTGACGGTCTGCGGAGCCATGCGCCTGTTCGACGAGGGTCACACGCTGGCCGCCGCCGCGCGCATCATCGGGCTGGAGGACCAACTCGCCGCCGAGAACGAGATCAGCGCCCTGCGCCACCGGCTCGACGGCGCCGGCCGGTACCGCGAGCAGCACGCTGTCGGCCCGGGCCACGGCCTCGGCGACGGTGGCCACGGTGGCGCCCGTGTCCGCGGCGACCGTGTCGTCCGCGGGGCCGCGGGAGCCGAAGACCGTGGGCAAGCCGGCCCGGCCGTCGACCGATCAGGAATCGAGAAGCGCCGGCCTCGATCCGCACCTAGCGTGACCTTCATGGACATCACGATTTACGCGAGCTTTCTCCCGCACGACGACCCAGACGCCTCCCTGGCCTTCTATCGCGACACCCTCGGTTTCGAGGTCCGCGGCGACGTCGGAAACGGCAAGATGCGCTGGATCACGGTCGGCCCCGCGGGCCAGCCGAGCACGTCCATCGTCCTGGAGCCACCGGCTCCACCCGGGCACGGCATCACAGACGACGAGCGACGCACCATCACCGAGATGATGGCCAAGGGCACCTACGGCTTCATCCTGCTGGCCACCAAAGACGTCGACGCCACCTTCGAAAAGGTACGGGCCAGCGGCGCCGACGTCGTCCAGGAGCCGACCGATCAGCCGTACGGGGTTCGCGACTGCGCCATCCGCGACCCGGCGGGCAACGTGGTCCGCATTCAGGAGTCGCGCTGAGCCGACCGGCCGTGAAGGGAACCCGGAGGCTTCGACGCCTCGTCCCCGCCGCCTACCGGCCGGTGCTCGCCGACCGGGTGTTCCGGCGACTGGTAATCGGCTTCGCGGTCTCCTACCTCGGGGACGGGATGAGTTTCGTCGCGGTGGCGTGGCTCGCCATCGAGCTCGCGCCGGAGGCGAGCGCGGGGCTGTGGGTCGGCGGCGCGGTGGCCGCGTACACGTTGCCGGGCGTGGTCGGCGCGCTGGTGTTCGGTCGCCGCCTGCGCCGGATGCCGGCCAGGCGGCTGCTGCTCGCCGACAACGTGGTGCGCGGCGTGTTTCTCGGCGTCGTACCGCTCGCCTGGCTCACCGGGCTGCTCACGCCGCCGCTGTACGTCGTGCTGCTCGCGGGCTCGTCGCTGCTGCACGCGTGGGGCAGCGCGGGCAAGTACACCCTGCTGGCCGAGCTGCTGCCCGACGACCAGCGACTCGCCGCGAACACCCTCGTCAGCTCGCTCAGCTTCGCCGCCACGATCGCCGGGCCCGCGATCGCGGGTGTGCTGGTGACGTACGTCAGCGCGGCGGCCGTGCTCGGCCTGGACGCCCTCACCTACGTGTTCCTCGCCGTGCTCGTCGCGCGCACCCGGCTGCCGGAGTCGGGGCAGGTCTCCCCCGTCGATCGGACGGCCGCCCGGGGCGGGCTCGGGTTGCTGCGGTCCCATCCCGAGCTGCTCGGGCTGCTGATGCTCACCTGGTTCTTCAACCTGCTCTACGGCCCGGTCGAGGTCGCCCTGCCGCTCCACGTGACCGACGACCTGCACGCACCGGGCACGCTGCTCGGCCTCTACTGGATGCTGTTCGGCATCGGCGCGGTGCTCGGCGGGCTCGCGGTCGGCGCGCTGCGGCGGCTGCCGCTCTGGCCCGTCATGGTCGTCATCGTGATCGGCTGGGGACTCTCGCTGCTGCCGTTCGGGGTCCACGCGCCGACCGCGGTCACCGTCGCGTGCTTCACGCTCGGCGGCGCGATCTACGGCCCGTTCGTGGCGCTCTCGGTGACGCTGATGCAGGCGAAGTCCCCACCGCAGCACCTGGCCGCCATGCTCGCGGCCCGCAGCGCGGCGCTGCTCACCGCGTCGCCGCTCGGCACGGCGCTCGGCGGACCGCTCACCACGGCACTGGGCCCGCGGGCGACGCTCGGCGGCTCGGGACTCGTCACCGTGGCGCTCGGCGTCGTCGCGTGCGTCCTGCTGCTGGCCTCGCGCAGACCAGGCCGATCAGGAATCGAGAAGCGCCCTGCCCCGATCCGCACCTAGCGTGACCACCACGGACCTGACCGGCTCCCGTACTGCTCGAATCTGATTGGATCGAGCCAGGCGAAGCCGACGGAGACCGCGAAGGCGGCCCCGCCTCACAGATGGAGACACGATGAGCACGGCCACGAGAACGGACACGCTGTCACCCGCGCCGCATGTCGCCGACAGCCACGATCTGATCCGCGTGTACGGCGCGCGGGAGAACAACCTCTCCGACGTCAACGTCGAGATCCCGAAGCGCCGGCTGACGGTGTTCACCGGCGTGTCCGGCTCGGGCAAGAGCTCGCTGGTGTTCGCCACGATCGCCGCGGAGTCGCGGCGGATGATCAACGAGACCTACAGCGCCTTCCTGCAGGGCTTCATGCCGACGCAGGCACGGCCCGACGTCGACGTGCTCGACGGGCTGACCACGGCGATCATCGTGGACCAGGAGCGGATGGGCGCCAACCCGCGCTCGACCGTCGGCACCGCCACGGACGCCAACGCCCTGCTGCGCATCCTGTTCAGCCGGCTCGGTCAGCCGCACGTCGGGTCGCCACAGGCGTTCTCGTTCAACGTCGCCTCGATCAGCGGCGCCGGCGCCGTCACCTTCGAGAAGGGTGGGAAGAAGGTCAAGGAGCGTCGCGAGTTCAGCATCACGGGCGGCATGTGCCCGCGGTGCGAGGGCATGGGACGGGTGACGGACTTCGACCTGACGCAGCTCTACGACGCCAGCCTGTCGCTCAGTGACGGCGCGCTCACGGTCCCCGGCTACACCATGGACGGCTGGCAGGGACGCCTGATCCGCGGTGTTGGCCTCGATCTGGACAAGCCGATTCGCAAGTACACCAAGAACGAACTGCACGACCTGCTCTACAAGGAGCCGACGAAGATCAAGGTCGAGGGTGTCAACCTGACGTACGAGGGGCTGATCCCGAAGATCCAGAAGTCGATGCTGTCCAAGGACCGCGAGGCGATGCAGCCGCACATCCGCAAGTTCGTGGACCGGGCGATCACGTTCACGCCGTGTCCCGACTGCGACGGCACCCGGCTGTCCGAGGCGGCTCGATCGTCGAAAATCAAGGGGGTCAGCATCGCCGACGTCTGCGCGATGCAGATCAGCGATCTGGCCGAGTGGGTCCGTGGGGTCGACGAGCCGTCGGTGGCGCCACTGCTGACGACACTGGGGCAGACCCTCGACTCGTTCGTCGAGATCGGGCTCGGCTACCTCAGCCTCGATCGGCCGGCGGGCACGTTGTCGGGGGGAGAGGCCCAGCGCACCAAGATGATCCGCCATCTCGGCTCGGCGCTGACGGACGTGACCTACGTCTTCGACGAGCCGACCATCGGCCTGCACCCGCATGACATCCAGCGGATGAACGACCTGCTGCTGCGGCTGCGGGACAAGGGCAACACCGTGCTGGTGGTGGAGCACAAGCCGGAGACGATCGCGATCGGCGACCACGTCGTCGACCTCGGCCCCGGCGCCGGCACGGCGGGCGGCGAGGTGGTGTTCGAGGGAACGGTCGAGGGGCTGCGGACGAGCGACACCATCACCGGCCACCACCTCGACGACCGGGCCAGCCTCAAGAAGTCCGTACGGAAGTCCACCGGTGCGCTGGAGATCCGCGGGGCGCGGCGGAACAACCTGCAGAACGTCGACGTCGACGTCCCGACCGGCGTCCTCACCGTCGTGACAGGCGTCGCCGGCTCCGGCAAGAGCTCCCTGATCCACGGAAACCTCGCGGGTCGTGATGGCGTGATCGTCATCGACCAGACCGCCATCAAGGGCTCCCGCCGTTCCAACCCGGCCACCTACACCGGCCTGCTCGAGCCGATCCGCAAGGCGTTCGCGAAGGCCAACGGCGTCAAGCCGGCGCTGTTCAGCGCCAACTCCGAGGGCGCGTGCCCCACCTGCAACGGCGCCGGTGTGATCTATACCGAGCTGGGCGTCATGGAGACCGTCGCCACCACCTGCGAGGAGTGCGAGGGCAAGCGGTTCGGAGCCGCGGTGCTGGAGTACAAGCTCGGCGGCCGTGACATCAGCGAAGTGCTCGCGATGTCGGTGGCCGAGGCCGAGGACTTCTTCTGCGCCGGCGAGGCGAGCACGCCGGCCGCGCACAAGATCCTCGACCGGCTCGCCGACGTCGGGCTGGGCTACCTCCACCTCGGGCAGCCGCTCACCACCCTCTCCGGCGGCGAGCGCCAGCGGCTCAAGCTCGCCACGCACATGGGCGAGAAGGGCGGGATCTACGTGCTCGACGAGCCAACGACCGGGTTGCACCTGGCCGACGTGGAGCAACTGCTGGGCCTGCTCGACCGGCTCGTCGACTCCGGCAAGTCGGTCATCGTCATCGAGCACCACCAGGCGGTCATGGCACACGCCGACTGGATCATCGACCTCGGCCCCGGCGCCGGCCACGACGGCGGCCGGATCGTCTTCGAGGGCGCCCCCGCCGACCTCGTCGCCACCCGCTCCACCCTCACCGGCGAGCACCTCGCGGCCTACGTCCGCACCTGAGGTCCGCTCCGGGTCAGCCCAGCACGATGTCCACGCGGTGCGGGCCGGCCGGGGTGGCGGGGACCGCGTGGTCGGGTCGGCTCACACCGTCCACTGTGAACGACTCGATCCGGCTGCCCGACCCGGTGATCGTGACCTCCAGGGTGCGGCCGCGGAAGGTGAGCCCGGACAGCCGCATCCGGGCGAAGCCGGCCGGGACGACGGGCCGGAAGCGGACCTCCTCGCCGTCGAGGCGCAGGCCGAACAGTCCATAGTGGACCATCGCCAGGTAGCCCGCCGCGCTCCACAGTTGCCGGGCGGAGCCGTCCGGCCGCCCGGTGTCGGGCCGGTAGAACTCGTGGTAGGTCTCGGCTCGCCCGGCCAGGTCGGCGAGACTCGCCAGCTCGGCCGCGAACACGTCGACGAACCCGCGGGCGGCGGCCGCCCAGCCCCAGTAGCCCTGCACGAACGGCCACACCGTCCCGTTGTGGTAGTGGTACTCGTCCCGCAGCAACCACGGCCCCCACAACGGGTACCGCGGCCACAGGCACGGCAGCCCGTGCCGGGTCGGGGTGACGGTGCGGAAGACGGCCGCGGCGCGCTCGTCGTCGGCGACGCCCCAGAGCAACGCCAGCGCGGTGCCGAGCCCCTCCCAGCGATCCGAAGGCCGGCCGTCGGCGTCCTCGTAGTACGCGTAGCGGCCGTGCTCCGGCAGCCACAGGCGGTCGTTGATCGCCTGTCTCAGCGCCGCCGCCCGGGTCCGGAACGGCTCGGGGTCCTCGCCGAGGAGCGTGGCCGCGCGGGCCGCCAGCGTGTAGGCGCGGTGGTGGAGAACGTTGGTGCTCAACGCCTTCGTCGCGCCGACCGCCCGGCCGCGCCACGCGAACCGCGGCGGGTAGGCGCTGTTGGACTCCATGAAGCTGGCACAGCCCCGGACCAGCCCGCCGTCGAAGACCTCCCGTTCGGCGCGGGCCAGGCTCGCGCGGGTGACGTCGTGGCTCCAGCGCAGGAAGTCCAGGTCGCCGGTGGCCACGTAGCAGGCCCACGCGCCCACGGCGCCGACCACGGAGTCGGTGAGCCGTGGCCACCCGCCGAAGTGCGCCGCCCGGTCCTGCGTCCACCCGTCGGCGCCGCCCACGCCGCGCATGGTGGCCCGGGAGACCTCGGGTCGCAGCAACCCACAACCCAGGTCTATGGCGTAGGAGGCGTCCCGGACCCACACCGTCGGCCACGACTCCCCCGCCACGAACGCGCGACCGGAGACGGACGCCGCCACGTCGCGGACGGCCTTGGCGTAGGCCGAGTCGTAGGTCTCCCGGCCGGACACGAGCGTCGGTGCTGGCGGCCCGGAACTCATGCCCTCGGACTGTAGCCGCCCGGTAGCCCGGCCGTCGCCCTGATGTCCCGAGTGGACAGTGCTAGCCCTGGTGGGCGGTGGCGCCGGCGCCGTTGACCACGACCTGGCTCTCGCCGTGGTAGGTCACCGATGCCCGGGCCCCGTTCACCAGGATGCGCGGGGCCGCGTCGACCTCGACCTCGCTGTCGGCGCCGTTCACGATCACCGTGCCGCACGTGCCGGTGAGATGCAGGTCGCTGTCCGCCCCGTTGACCAGGACGTCGCCGCCCTCGCAGCGGTAGGTGCCCTGCACGGTGTCGTTGAACGCCGGCGGCGCGACGGGGCCGTCCGGGGCCTGCGGTGCGTTCGTCGTGGCGGTCGGTGCGGGCGCGTCCGGGGTCTCGCCGGGCGGCTCGGCGTCCGTGCCCGGTCCGGCGCCGGGCTCGATGGGCAGCGGGGTCAGGTGCGCCGCGCAGCTGTCGCCGTCCGCCGCAGCACCGTCCGGGCAGGTCGCGCCGGCGAAGTTCACCGCGTTCAGCTGGGCCTCGCGCAGGTCGGCGCCGCTCAGGTCCGCCTCGCTGAAGTCGACCGAGTTGAGCGTGCTCTCCTCGAACACCGCGCCGACCAGGGTGGCCCGGGTGAAGTCCACCCTGTTCAGAGTGGACTCCCGGAACTCGGCGCCGGACAGCTGCGCCTCCGTCAGGAGCACCGTGTTCATGGTCTGGTCGTCGAACACGGCGCAGTCCAGCGCCGCGCCGGACAGGTCGGTGCTGTTCATGGGGTCTTCGTCGGCGAACATGCGGCCGGACCCGGGCGCGCACGACAGGGTGTTCGCGGCGTCGGCCGGGCCCGACGTGGTCTCCTCCTGGACGGCCTCCGGTCCGCTGGGCGTGCCGGCCGTCTCCCCGCCGGAGCCGCACCCGGTCAGCACCAAAGCCGGCACCGCCACGAGGCCCAGCACCGGGCCGGCCAACTTCCGCACCATACGAACGTCCGTCCTTTCCTGACACAACCACTCGGGGCGTCGACGCTTTCAGGCTCCCGACCGGGTGCGGAGGGTTTAACCTGCCAATCCATGGACCGTTCCCGCCACGCCACGCACACGGTGGTGACGGTGCACCAGATCTGGCAGGAGTCGATCCGCAGCGGGATCGGCGAGGCCGAGCTGCGCGGACTCACCGGCATGGACCCGGCCGAGCTCACCGACTTCGCGCGCCGGGTGCCCGCGGAGCGGCTGTTCGCCACGTGGGAGGCCGTGATCCGCCGGCTGGACGACCCCGGCCTCCCGGTGCGCGTGGCCAACGCCGCCGTCCACGACACACGCAGTGCCGTGTACCTGCTCGCGGCCGCGTGCCCGAGTGTCCGCGACGGCGTCCGCGCCGCGGTCGCCAACACCAGCGCGTGGACCACCGCCTACACGCTCGCCACCTACGACACCGGCCGCGGCGGGATGTCCGTGGTCCTGGAGGGACTCGACCCCGAGCGGCTCGGCGCACGCTGCGAGGCCGAGTTCCAGGTCGCCGACTTCGTCGGCTACTTCCGCGGCAGCGTCGGCCTCGACGTCTTCCCCGCGCACGTGCGCTTCGCCCACCCGGCGCCGCCGGACACCCGGGCGCACGAGGAGTACTTCGGCCCCGGTCTGGAGTTCGGCGCCCGCCACACCGAGTTCGTGCTGACCGCGGACGTGCTCGACCGGCCGATTCGCACCGCCCACCCCGGTCTCGCCAACGTCCTCGCCGGCCACGTCGCGGCGCTGCGCACGTCGACCGAGCCGGCGCCCCACTGGGTACAGGTCCGCCGCTGGCTGGCCGACCGGCTCACCGAGGGCGAGCCGACCACCGCCGCGGCCGCCGCGCGGGCCCTCGTGCTCAGCGAGCGCACGCTGCACCGCAGGCTCGCCGCCGAGGGCACGACGTTCCGCGAGCAGCGTGAGGCGGTGCGCCGCGAGCTGGCGCTGGACCTGGTCCGCACCAGCCCGCGACCGTTCAAGGAGATCGCGACACTCACCGGCTTCGCCGACGTCCGCGCCTTCTACCGGGCCTACCTCCGCTGGGCCGGCACCACCCCGGGCCTGGACCGCGCCGGCACCTACCCGGCTGGCTCGATGCGCTGAACCGGTCGCGCCCGGCCGCTGACCGACCGCGCACGTGAGCCGCGGCCGGACCGCGGGGCGCGCTCAGCGGATGACCGGGGTGACCGGGGTGCCGCGCTCGACCGTCCGGCTGACCGTGCAGAGCTTGTCGTGGGAGAGCTTGACCGTGCGGGGCAGCAGGGCGCGGGCGGCGTCGCCGGCCTCGCCCTCGGGAAACGTCACCTCGAAGGTCACGGCGAGGTTCTCCATCCGGTTGCCGGTGTCCCGGTCGGCCACCTTGTCACCGGTGACCGTCACGGTGAAGGCGGTCGGCTCGGCGCGGCGGCTGGTCACCACGTCAGTGTCGATCGCGGTGCAGCTGCCGATCGCCGCCAGCAGCAGCTCCACGGGGGAGAAGTCGTCGCCGCCGACCGGGATCGTGGCGCCGCGCGCGTTGTGGACGGTGTACCGCCCGACCGCGGTCCGCTCGATCCGGACCGACCTGGAGGTGTCCTCAGCCATGCCGCCACGGTAGTCACCTGGTGTCGAGGCGGGCTTCGCGCTCGGCGGTCTCGCGGACGCGCGCCACCGTCCGCTCCATGCCCGCGCGGATCACGGCGCGCCGGTCCGGCCCGCCGCCGAACAGGCGGATGATCAGCCAGCCCAGCCAGGTGATCGGCCTGGTGACCGTGTACGACTCGGTCACCAGGGTGCCCTCGCCGTCGGGCTCGAAGACGTAGCGCCACACCAGCGTGCCGGCGAACTTCTCGGTGCGGGAGAACGCGAACTCACGCCCGGAGTCGGCCGTGACGACGACCGGCCGGTTCTTCCAGGACGGGCCGTCGCCCACCTTGTTGACCGCCACGAAGCGGGCGCCGACGGCCGGGCCGTTCGCCCCGTCGAGCCAGGTGCAGCGCACGATCTCGGGGCTGAACTCCGGCATCCTGGTGACGTCCGCGATGAGCGCGTAGACCGCCTGCGGCGGGGCGGCGATGTGGCCGGTCACCTGGTCATGGTCGAGGGTCTGCATCGGTTCCTCCGGCTGGCGCGTAGCGGGCGAAGTACATGTCGAGGGCCTCGTCGGTGAGGCGGGAAAACCTGCCGGCGGCGAAGCTCGCGCCGGGCTCGTTGGCCAGCTGCTGGGAGATCACGCCGCTGATCACGACCGTGTAGAGCAGCAGCGCCTCGTCGGTGGCGGCCGCCGCGCGCAGCTGCCCCGAGCCGGCGGCGGCGGCGAGCTCGGTCCGGACGGTGGCCATCTGGTCCCGGCTGGCGGCGAAGGTCTCCGCGCTCGGCTCGAAGCCCGGGACCGGCCGCCAGTACAGCAACTGCGCCAGCGCCGGGTTCTCCACCGCCCAGCGCATCAGCGCCCGGGCCCCCGCGCGCAGCCGCGGCACACCGGGCGGCCGCCGGCGAATCGCGGCCGTGACGGCGGCGTCGGTACGGGCCAGGCCGCGGGCGAACAGCGCGTCGAACAGGGCGTGCAGCGAGGAGAAGTACTTGTAGAGCGAGGGCTGCCGCATCCCGAGCCGACGCGCGACCTCGGACATCGACAGCCCGCCGACGCCCTGCTCGCGCATGATCGCCTCGGCCGCGTCGAGCGCGTCCTCGATCGTCCGCGCGCGCCGGGCCGACCGCCGGTCCGCTTGGCTATAGGTACTAGCCACAGCTAGAGCTTATAGCCATTCGGCCGGCCGTCAAGACCCCGTGATCGCTCCCGGTGACGCGCGGTGGACGTCAGGCTGAACCGAGGCCGCGGGCGCGTTGCTCGACGCCCGGTCGGCCGTACGGGTAGTCGGCCACCAGCGGCGCGCTCACGTCGGTGAGCAGCTGGGTCTCCTTGTCCGACAGGCGAAGGTCCGCGGCCGCGAGGTTGTCGTCCAGTTGGGACAGTGTGCGGGCGCCGAGGATGACCGACGTGACGGCCGGGCGGGCGGCGACCCAGGCCAGCGCCACCTGGGACATCGGGACACCGCGGGACTCGGCCACCTCGCGGACCGCGTCGATGATCCGCCACGTGCGCTCCTGGGCGGCGCGCGGGCCGTACGCCTCCATGCCGCGCGCCGGGTCCTCGCCCAGGCGGGTTGCGCCGGACGGGGCCGTGTCGCGGGTGTACTTGCCGGTCAGCCAGCCGCCGGCGAGTGGGGACCACGGAAGCATTCCGATGTCCTCGCCCAGGCAGACGTCCACGAGCTCGAACTCGATGTCGCGGGCGAGCAGGTTGTACTGCGGCTGCAGGGTGACGATCGGCGCCGTGTCGCTCGCCAGCAGGGCCGCCTTCTGCAGCTGCCAGCCGACGAAGTTGCTCACCCCGGCGTAGCGGATCTTGCCCGCCCGCACGGCGTCGTCGAAGAAGGCGAGCGTCTCCTCGATCGGGGTCAGCGGGTCCCACGCGTGCGCCTGGTAGAGATCGACCGCGTCCACGCCGAGGCGGCGCAGGCTGGCGTCGAGCGCGCGGCCGAGGTGGGTGCGCGACAGGCCGGCGTCGTTGGGTCCGGTGTCGTCGGGGCCGCCCATGGGGAAGCGGCCCTTGGTGGCGATGACGAGCCGGTCCCGCTGCCTCGTGCGCGCCAGCCACCGGCCGATGATCTCCTCCGACCGGCCGGCCGTGTACACGTCGGCGGTGTCCACGAAGTTCCCGCCGAGCTCGACGAACCGGTCGAGCTGCGCGTGTGCGGTCTCCTCGTCGCTCTCGTGGCCGAACGTCATCGTGCCGAGGCACTGCGCGGACACGACGGTGCCGGTGCTGCCCAGGGTGCGGTACTGCATGGCCGCAGAACCTACTCGCAGGCGACGCCGTCCTTGTTCGGGTCGAGGTGGTGGACGTCCGTACCGACCACCCGGATCGGGCCGGGCACGAACACCGGGCCGTTGTTCCTGCCCGCGCAGTCGACGTCGCTCGCCACCGGGACGCAGCCGCCCCGGTAGTTCGGATCGCACGTGGGCGCCGGGGCCGGCCGGGGCGCCGGCGACGGCGTCGTCGTGCGCGGGGGCACCGGGGTGGCCGTCCGCCTCGTGGTCGTTGGCGCGGTGGACGTGCTCCGGCCCGGCGTCGTGGTCGTGCCGGCGGTCGTGGTGCTGGCCGGAGCCGCCTGATCCGGCCCGGTCGTCGCGGTGACGCCACCGCCCGCCGTGCCGTTCGAGGACGTCGAGGACGTCGTGAAGCCGACGACCGCCACCATGGCGAGGACCGCGACGATGCCCGCGGCGACCCAGCCCGGCCGGACGCCGCGGCGACGCGCGGGCCGGTTCGCCACGACGGGCGGACCCACGAGGGTCGAAGCCGGGGCCGTGGCCTCGACGGACCGGGGCAGGCGCAGCATGACGGACAGGCCCTTGGTGGTCCGCTGGACGACCGCCTCGCACCCCGGCCGGCCACCGCCCTCGACGATCTCCTTGACCACGGGCGCGTAGCGCCGCGACATCAGGAAGGTGAGCTCGCCGACCGGGCGACCGTCCAGCCGGACCTCGATCGCGCTCTCGCCGCGGTGGCGGCCGGCGCGGATCGTGCACCAGCCGAGCTCGACGGCGACGTGCCGCCGCTCGCCCGGGGCGACGCGGTAGCGGGCCAGGGCGTACTGGTGGTGCTTCTCGTGGCTGACCGTCACGTACGCCTCACCCGGCAACATCTCCAGGCCGGCCGACGAGTTCTCGATCACCACGCACTCCAGACGACGAACCGCTACGCCCGTCCATCGGCACGCCGCGCGATCCGTTACCCCGGCCGCGGCGGGCCGGCGCCGCGAGCTACTCGCAGGCCGTGCCGTCGCCGTTCCCGTCGAGGTCGTACACGTCCGCACCGATCACCTGGACCGGGCCGGTCGCGTACGCCGGACCGTCGCCGCTGCCGCCGGCGCAGTCGACGTCGCTCGCCACCGGGACGCAGCCGGTGTAATTCTCGTCGCAGTCGGACGCGGGCTTGGGCTCCGGCGGCGGCGGCGCGGCCGGCCTCGGGGTCGTCACGCGCGGCTTGGGCTTGGGTTTCGGCTTCGGCGCGACGGGCTTGGGCGCGACGGTCGTGGTGGTGGTCGTGGTCGTCGGCGCGGGTCGGGTGGTCGTCGGCAGCGGCTCGGTCGTCGTCTCGCCGGCCGTCGGGTTCGACGAGGTCGTGTCGTCGTCGTTGCCCACGATGGCGCCGAAGACCAGCAGGACGGCGACGCCCGCGGCCACGGCCCAGGCCAGCTTGTAGCCACGCTTCGGCGACCCGGCGGACGGTGCCGCGGGCGCGGCGGGCGGCAGCGCCGCGGGCGGGCCTGGCGCCGCCGCGG
>NZ_JBOHGB010000162.1:0-15370 GCF_050699935.1 Actinophytocola sp. | reverse complement strand
GCCCGGCGTCGGCGGCCCGGCGCTCGCCCGTCGTGGTGAGCGGGAGGTCGGTCCGGCTCGTGTGCCGGCCGGTGCGTGACCACTCGGTCTCGCCGTGCCGCAACAGGTACACCGAGGTCATCTGGCTTCTCCTGCCGGTGGTGTTATGTTACCCGCGGGTAGATTCTATGGGAGGTTGTGCGTGACGAGCACGCTGGCGAGGTGGCGACGGCTGGCCGACCGGCCACTGGGCAAGCGGCTGTTCTCGGCGGCCGTGGTGGCGCGCGTGCCGTACTTCGGCACGATCCTGCCGACCGTCGAGACGATGGTGCCCGGCCGCTGCGAGGTGCGCGCGCCGAAGTGGTGGGGCGTGCACAACCACCTCGGGACGTTCCACGCGATCGCGGCGTGCAACCTCGCGGAGATCACGATGGGCATGCTCGCGGAGGCGACCGTGCCGCCGACCCACCGCTGGATCCCGAAGGGCATGACCGTCGCCTACCTCGCGAAGGCCACCACGGGCCTGCGTGCCTCGGCGGAGCTGACCGAGATCCCGGAGTTCGGCGACGACCCGTTCGAGCTGACCGTCCCCGTGGCCGTCCGCGACGCCGCCGGTCGGGAGGTCGTACACGCGGACATCACGGTCTGGGTCACGAGGCGCGCGGGGCGTACATGATCATGGCGACGCCGGCGAGGCACAGCGCGGCGCCGAGGTAGTCCCAGCGGTCCGGCCGGAACTTGTCCACGACGATGCCCCACGCCAGCGAGCCGGCCACGAAGACGCCGCCGTACGCGGCGAGGACGCGCCCGAAGTGCGGGTCGGACTGGAACGTGGCGACGAACCCGTACGTGCCGAGCGCGAGCACGCCGGCGGCGATCCACCACAGGCCGCGGTCCTCGCGCCAGCCCTGCCACACGAGCCACGCGCCGCCGATCTCGGCGAGCGCCGCGAGCGCGAACAGGACCAGTGAGCGGACGACGCTCATGTCCCGGTACGCGGCAGCGGCGGCGGGCAGTCCGGCGTGGCCGCGCAGACCGCCAGGTCGGCGCACCCGGCGGCCATCGCGGCGCGCAGCGTGTCGCGGATGACGGTCAGGTCGGCGATCCTGGCCTCCACCTCGGGCGGCTTCGCCGCGGCGCGGCCGGCGAGCCCGGCCGGACGGGTGCCGATGTCGAGCAGCTCGGCGACCTCGTCGAGCGTGAAGGCGAGCCGTTGCGCCGCCTTGATCATCCGCAGCAGGTCGATGGTGGCGGGCGGGTACATCCGGTGCCCGCCGAGCGTGCGGGCGGGCTCGGGGAGCAGGCCGCGCCGCTCGTGGTGGCGCAGCGCCTGCGGGTTCACGCCGGCGGCCGCGGCGACCTGCCCGCTGCGCGGCCCGGTGACGACGCGATCCCGTCGAGGACGTGGTGGTGTTCGGGCCCGACGGTGATCGCCAGCTCGAGCCGCCCGGCGGCCGCGGTCAGCGCGAACGTGAAGAACGAGCAGCAGGCCGTCTCGCGCGCGGCGAGCCCGGCGGCGGTCGCGGCGACCTCGGGCGTGGGCTCGAGCTCGAGCGAGAGCCGGCCGGGCTCGGGGCGCGCGACGCGGCGCACGGCGGTGGCGAGCAGCTCGTCGAACTCGGCGACCCGCAGCGGCCGCTCGACGGTGGGGAGTGTGCAGGAGTGTGGTACCCAGGTCGGCTCGGCCATGACTACACGGTAAGCCCGTACTCGGGTACCGGATACAAGCCGCGGTCCGGAATTGTCGGACTCCGCGGCTACGGTCGCGGCATGAGAGCTTCCGGAACGTTCGAGGTCGTCAGCTTCACCCCCACGCCGGTGGTCCCCGAGCCACCGGTGACGACCGCGCTGCCCGTGGGTGTTTCCACGATGGAGAAGAGGTTCACCGGCGAGGTCGAGGGCCGGTCGGCGACGTTGTTCACGGCCGCGTACGACCAGGTGAGCGGCGTGGGCACCTATGTCGCGATGGAGTCGTTCGAGGGCTCGCTGGACGGCCGCGCGGGTGCGTTCAACTTCGTCCACTCCGCGGCCACGCGGGGCACCGACCGCGAGGACGAGTTCTTCACGATCGTCCGGTCCAGCGGCACCGGCGACCTGGCGGGCATCCACGGCACCGGCACGCTGACCGTGGAGCCGGACGGCACCCACCGAATCTCGCTCGACTACGAGTTATGACGGTCGTTCCGGCTGGACGGTGAGCGCGGCACCGGCGGACAATGCCGCCGTGGGCAGGTACCGGAAGGGCACCAAGGCGGACTCGTTCGAGTCGGAGGTTCGTCGGCGATTCGGTCCGCTGGCCGCGAGGTGGGGGATGAGTGATCCGGTGGACGCGCACGTGGTGATCCCGTCGGTGACCTACCGGCTAGGTGGACTTTCCTACAGGTGGACGCACGACACCCACGACGACGGGATCAGCGTCCACGTCGTTCTGGACGATGCCGGCGTACGGCGCGGTATCTCGCTGGACGAATTGGTCGTCGCCACCGGACTCGGCGCACCGCAACATGTCCGAACGGGCGCGAAGACGTGGCGAGCCGTGCAACGGGCGATCGAGTCGCAGGTGGAGTGGCTCGATCGCCTGCACCCACGCTTGACCGGTCCCGACGCAGCCGCATTTCTCGACAGCGCGGGCGTCGAACAGTCCCCCCGCGCCTGACAAGGCTCATCCGACCTTGTCGCCGCACCTGGCGATGGACACGAGAAACGACGCCGGCCAACGGAGCATGTATCCGCTGGCGGCGCCGCTTTCGAGGCTCTGAGGTCAGCCCTGCTTGGTCTCCCAGAAGATTTTGTCGATCTCGGCGATCATGTCGAGGAGTTCCTGGCCCTTGGCCGGGTCCATGGAGCCCTTGGTTCCGGAGGCGCCCGCGGCCTTCGTCGCCTTGTTGAACAGCTCGTGCAGCTGTGGGTACTTCTCGAAGTGCGGCGGCTTGAAGTAGTCAGTCCACAGGACCCACAGGTGGTGCTTCACGAGCTCGCTGCGCTGTTCCGCGATCATGATCGCGCGCGTGCGGAACTCTGGGTCCTCGTTGTCCTGGTACTTCTGCTGGATGGCCTTCACCGACTCGGCCTCGATGCGGGCCTGCGCCGGGTCGTACACGCCGCAGGGGAGGTCACAGTGTGCGGTGGCCTCCAGGCGTGGGCCGAGAATGCGCGACAGGAGTCGCATCTTTCCTCCTGAACAGGTTGACGCTCCGACAGCCCGGACACTACCCCCGGCCGGCCGGGTGGACACGACAGAGGTGATCGAACTGAACCAGCTCGGGCGGTTGCCCTACCGGCGCATCCGCGTGCGCGGACCATCCATGGCGCCGACCCTCGCCGACGGCGACGTGGTCCTCGTGCGACGCGGGGGCTCGCCGTGCGCCGGTGACCTGGTGGTCGTCTCGTGGACAGCGCGGCCGGGGCAGCTGTCGATCAAGCGGGCGGTGCGGCCGGACGGGGACGGCTGGTTCGTCGTCGGCGACAACGAGCGTGCCTCGACCGACTCCCGGGAGTTGGGGGCCGCCGCCGTGCACGGCGTGATCCGGTGGCGGCTCTGGCCCTGCCCACAACGGTTAACTGGCGCGTAGCCGCTGGTAGTACGCCTGGCAGTCGGCGTACCGCGGCAGCAGGCCGGCCGACTCGGCGGCCGCGAGCGACGGGGCGGCGCGGTCCTTGTCGGACAGGATCACCTCGACGTCCTCGGGCCAGGGCAGGCGCAGCACCGGGTCGAGCGGGTCGATGCCGTGCTCGCGCGCGGGGTCGTAGCCCGTCGAGCAGATGTAGGAGATCACCGTGTCGTCCTCGAGCGCCATGATGCCGTGCGCCAGGCCCTCCGGTACGTACACCGCGCGGAACTCGACCGGGTCCAGCCGCACCGCGTCCCAGGCACCGAACGTCGGCGAGCCGACCCGGATGTCGACCACCACGTCCAGCAGCGACCCTTGCGGGCAGTACACGTACTTCGCCTGACCGGGCGGCAAGTCCGCGAAGTGCAGGCCGCGCACGACCCCGCGCCGCGACCGGCTGTGGTTGGTCTGCCCGACCCGCAGCGGATGCCCGACCGCCTTGAGGAACGGCTCCTCCTCGAAGGGGCAGACGAACAGGCCGCGGTCGTCGGGAAACACCCGTGGCGTGAACGCGAACGCCCCCGGCACGGCCAGTTCGCGGATGTCCATGTGACGCACAGTACCGGCCCCACCTCGTGGGGCTCGGTCGTGGGCGTGTCACACTGTGGGACACCGCAGCGTCCGCGGTTGCCCGCCAACCATCGGCGGGTGGCTGGCCGGCCGGCGACGTCAGAGCGTCGACAGCACCCGATCGACGCTCGATCACGCCGAGATCAGGCGGGGCTACCTTCTGCTATCCCCGATTCGGCCCGTTGAGAGGGACGCCATGACCACTGTGAATGATCCGCTCGTGCAGCCCGACCTGAACGCTCCCGTCGCCGACGGTCCGGTAACCGACGCTGAGATCTTCAGTGCCCACGAGGGTGGCAAGCTCGACGTTGCGGTGAGCCGGCCCATCGCCGACCCGCGGACGCTCTCGATCGTGTACACGCCGGGTGTCGCGAAGGTCAGCCGGGCCATCGCCGAGGACGCGGCGCTCGCGGAGAGGTACACCTGGACCAGCCGCCTCGTCGCCGTGGTCAGCGATGGCACCGCCGTGCTCGGGCTCGGCGACATCGGCGCTCGCGCGTCGCTGCCGGTGATGGAGGGCAAGTCCGCGCTGTTCAAGACGTTCGGCGGGCTGAACTCGATCCCGCTGGTGCTCGACACGACGGACGTGGACGAGATCGTCGAGACCCTGGTCCGGCTGCGCCCGTCGTTCGGTGCGGTGAACCTGGAGGACGTGGCAGCGCCGCGGTGCTTCGAGCTCGAGCGGCGCCTCATCGAGGCCCTGGACTGCCCGGTCATGCACGACGACCAGCACGGCACCGCGATCATCCTGCTGGCCGCGCTGCGCGGCGCCAACACGGTGCTCGACCGGCCGATCGAGAACGAGCGGATCGTCATCGCGGGCGCCGGGGCGTCCGGTGTGGCGTGCGCGAACTTCCTGCTGGCGGCCGGTGCCGGCGACGTCGTCGTGCTCGACTCGCGCGGGATCATCCACGGCGAGCGCGACGGCCTCAACCCGGTCAAGGCCGAGCTCGCCACGCGTACCAACAAGTCCGGCCTGCGTGGCGGCATGGCCGAGGCCCTTGACGCCGCGGACGTTTTCGTCGGCCTGTCCGGCTCGACCGTGCCCGAGGACCTGATCGCGACCATGGCGCCCCGGTCGATCGTGTTCGCGCTGTCGAATCCGGACCCGGAGATTCACCCGGAGGTGGCCGGCCGGCATGCCGCGATCGTGGCCACCGGACGCAGCGACTTTCCCAACCAGATCAACAATTCCCTGGCCTTCCCGGGCGTGTTCCGCGGGGCGCTGGACGCGGGCGCGCGGCGCATCACCGAGCGGATGAAGATGGCCGCGGCGGACGCCATCGCGGCGGTCGCGGCGGAGGATCTCGCACCCGACCACATCGTGCCTAGCGGGGTCGATCCGCGGGTCGCGCCCGAGGTCGCCGCGGCTGTCGCACAAGCGGCCAAGGCCGACGGGGTAGCCTAAGCACCGGCGGGAAGATCGGCGGCTGCGCCCGACCCGCCGGCATGCGGGCGAGAGGATGGCGCGTTGGCCGAGCATGTCTTGCGTGCCGGTCCGCCCCTTGGCGGGGTGGAGGCCGGTGAGTTAGCCGTGCCCGGCCTTGCTACTCCTTCGGAGGTCCCGCAGCTGGCCGACCAGGTCGTCACCGACGGCAGTGGCCGATTTCCGCTCGAGGACGCCGAGGACCTGGCCGGGCTCGGACTCTGGAGCGTCGAGCTCGAGACCGGGACCGTCTACTTCTCCACGGGGCTGCGCGAGCTGTGCGGGCTGACCGAGGACTGCACGCTCTCGCAGGCGCTGGCCATGGTCCACGCCGACGACCAGGAGCGGCTCGAGTCCTTCCGGTCGCGCCTGCACGACCAGGACGCGCCGCCGGCCGAGCTCGAGGTGCGCGACGCGAGCGGCGAGCGGACGTTACAGATCTGCGGCCGGTCGGAGGTCGACGACTCCGGCACGGTCGTGCGCATACTGGGCATCGTCCAGGACGTCACGCGGTTCCGGGAGTTCGAGAAACGGGCGAGTCAGGACCGCCGGCTGTTCGGGGACGCGCAGCAGGTGGCCCGGTTGGGCACATGGGAGTGGAACACGGCGACCGGCGAATGCACCTGGTCATCGATGCTCTACGAGCTGTTCCTGGTCGACCCCGATACGCCCATGACGTACCTGGAGTACCTCAGCTTCGTGCACCCGGACGACCGCGGGTGGGTCGACCGGCGCTGGCGCGAGCTCGCCGCCACCGGGCGGCAGGTCGAGGCCGAGCACCGGGTCGTCCTGTCGGACGGCACCCAGCGCGTGTTCCGCTGCCGCGGCGCCGCGATGACCCGCGGTGGCCAAGTCATGATCGGCACCGCGCAGGACGTCACCGAGCAACGCTCCACCGAGACCCGGATGCTGCGCTCGAGCCAGCGGTTCAGCGATCTGGTGGCCATCGCACCGGTCGGCATCGGCCTGTTCGACGAGAGCGAGCGCCTGGTCGACGCCAACAACGCGCTGTGCCGGTTGCTCGAGCTGGACCTCGACCGGCTGCGTGGCACCACCGCCGTCCAGCTCACCCACCCGACGGACCGGGCCAAGCCGCTGCTCACCGCGCACCAGTTCGGCGGGCACGGCGCCGTCACCGCCGACCTGCGGGCCGGGCAACGGGTGCTGATCACCGCGTCGGGCAAGCCGGTGTACTGCGAGCTCGGTGTCACCGAGTCGGTCGGCGACGACGGGCAGCGGTTCTGGCTCGTCGTGTTCTCCGACGTCACCGACCGGCGCCGGACGGCCGAGCGGCTGCGCTACCAGGCCACCCACGACGAGCTGACCGGCCTGCCCGGGCGGGCCGCGGTCAACGAGCTGCTCGGGCGGCTGCTCGGTGGGCCGGACGCGGACCGTGTGGCGCTGCTGTGGTGCGACGTCGACAACTTCAAGCGGGTCAACGACTCCCTCGGCCACGACGTCGGTGACGAGCTGATCATCGCGCTGGCCCGAAGACTCGAGCGCGGGCTCCCACCCTCGTGCACGGCGGCCCGTATGTCCGGCGACGAGTACGTGATCATCTGCTCGGACGCCGAGGAGGCGGGCGGCGTCGAGGTGCTGGCCAACCGGGTGGCGCGGCTGCTGCGGACCGCGGTCCCGGTGCGCGGCCAGCTGCTGCGGGTGTCCGCGACGATCGGTGCGGCGGTGCCGAGCGGCTCGGACACGTCCGCGGCCGACCTGCTGCGTTTCGCGGACGCGGCGATGTTCAACGCCAAGCGGCAGGGCACCGGCCGGGTGTCGCTGGCCAACGCCGAGCTGATCAAGAACGCGAACAGCCAGATGCTGCTCGAGGGCCAGCTGCGGGACGCGATCGCCAACGACGGTCTGGTCCTGCACTACCAGCCCGTCGTCGGGCCGGACGGCACCGTGCTCTCGGCGGAGGCGCTGGTGCGCTGGCCGCATCCGGAGCGCGGGATGCTGAGCCCGGGTGAGTTCCTGCCGGTCGCCGAGCAGGGTGACATGCTGCGCGAGCTGGACCGCTGGGTGCTGCGGACCGCGCTGTGCGAGGCGGCGAAGTGGCCGATGCTGGCCGGCGGCGTGCTCGGCGGTGGTCCAGGCGTCGCGGTGAACCTGGCCGGCCTGGTGCCCGGTGACCCGGAGTTCGTCGAGCAGGTGGCCGCGGCGGTGGCCGAGGCGAGCATCGAGTGGGACCGCGTGGTGCTCGAGCTCGTGGAGACCAGCCTGATCGACCTGCCCTCGCGCACCCAGTCGACGATGGCGGAGCTGGCCGACCGGGGCGTGCGGTTCGCCGTGGACGACTTCGGTACGGGGTACTCCTCGCTGGCGCGGCTCAAGGAGCTGCCGGCGCAGATCATCAAGATCGACCGCGCGTTCGTGTCCGGCGTGGCCATCGAGGCGGCGGACTTCGCCGTGGTCCGCGCGCTGGTCGACATGGCGCGCGCGATGGGCCGCTCGTGCGTCGCGGAGGGCGTGGAGAACGAGTCCCAGTTCCATGTGTTGCGCAGCTTCGGCATCGAGGCCTACCAGGGCTGGCTGATGTCCAAGCCGCTGCCGGCTTCGGAGTTCCGCGAGCTGCTGCGCACCGGCCCACTGGACATCCCGACGGGCTGATCCACCGTCGAGAACGCCGCACGGCCGAGGCCATGGGCTGAGGGCGTTGTCAGCCGTTCGCGCCGGGGTTGTCGGTCCTCGTCGGTACGCTGGTTTCGGGGGCCGGAGGCCACACCGGACCACCCGCCGATGGCCGGCTTCCGGCGCCGGACCCGTTTGTCGCGGCGTTTCGACTTGGCAACGACTGCGCCAACCGGACTAGCCCGACTAGGCCGAGCGTGGGCGTCGACATCTGGAACGACCTGCCGTTGTCGGTCCCAGGGGCTAAGGTCGGGCGTCCCACGGCCGAAGGTGGCCGTCTCGACCTGAGGAGCTTCGAGGGTGATCGAGTTCCAGGCCGTGACCAAGGTGTTTCCGGACGGCACCATCGCCGTCGACAACCTCGACCTGACGGTGGAGGACGGCGGAATCACCGTGTTCGTCGGCCCGTCCGGCTGCGGCAAGACGACCTCGCTGCGGATGATCAACCGGATGATCGACCTGACCGACGGCTCGATCCTGTTGGACGGCAAGGACATTCGCAGGTCGGACCCGCCGGTGTTGCGCCGTGGCATCGGCTACGTCATCCAGCACGCCGGGCTCTTCCCGCACCGCACCGTGCTCGACAACGTGGCCACGGTCCCGCTGCTCACCGGCGCCGGCAAGCGCGCGGCCCGCCAGCGGGCCGCCGAGCTGCTCGAGCTCGTCGGGCTGGACGCCGCGTTCGCCAAGCGGTACCCGTCGCAGCTCTCCGGCGGCCAGCAGCAGCGCGTCGGTGTCGCGCGGGCGCTCGCGGCCGACCCGCCGGTGCTGCTGATGGACGAGCCGTTCAGCGCGGTCGACCCCATCGTGCGCGACGACCTGCAGCAGCAGCTGCTGCGCCTGCAGTCCGAATTGGACAAGACGATCGTGTTCGTCACCCATGACATCGACGAGGCCATCAAGCTCGGTGACAAGGTCGCGGTGTTCCGGGTCGGCGGCCGCCTCGCGCAGTACGACACGCCCTCGGCACTGCTCGCCAAGCCCGCCGACGACTTCGTGTCCTCGTTCGTGGGGCGCGACCGCGGCTACCGCGCGCTCGGCTTCCTCACCGCGGGCGGGGTTCCGGTCGGCCCGGTCGTGACGGTCAAGCTGGGCGAGCCGGCCGGCATGCTCGACGGCGACTGGGCGGTGGCCGTGGACGCGGACGACAAGCCGCTCGGCTGGGTCGCCGCGGCGTCCACAAAGGACAAGACGGTCCGCGAGGGCGACCTCGTGTCCGGCGGCTCACTGTTCGAAGTGGACTCTTCGGCGGCCGGCACCGCTGGCTCGCTGCGCAACGCGCTCGACGCCGCGCTCAGCTCGCCGGCGGCGATCGGCATCGCGGTCGACGCCAACGGCGCGGTCGTCGGCGGCGTCACCGCGGACACCGTGCTCGCCGCGCTGGCCGACGCCCGGCGCTCGGGCGAGGTGCCCACGTGAACGTCGACTGGCCGTGGCCGTGGCTGGCCCGCAACGTGGACGACATCGCGGACGCGACCGTTGAGCACATCTACCTGGCGCTGCTGCCGGTTCTCGCCGGCCTGCTGATCTCGCTCCCGCTCGGCTGGGCGGCGAGCCGGTGGGGCCTCGCGCGGGGAATCCTGGTGCCGCTGGCCGGCGTGCTGTACACGATCCCATCGCTGGCGCTGATCACGCTGGTGCCGCTGATGTTGGGCACCAGGATCATCGACCCGCTCAACGTGCAGGTGCCGCTCGCGATCTACACGATCGCGCTGCTGGTCCGCTCGGTGACCGACGCGCTGCGCGCGGTGCCGGGCGAGGTCACGGCGGCGGCGACCGCGGTCGGGTACCGGCCCTTCCGCCGGTTCCTCACCGTGGAGCTGCCGCTGGCCATCCCGGTGATCATCGCCGGCCTGCGGGTGGCGGTGGTGTCCGCGATGAGCCTCGCGTCGGTGGGTGCGCTGATCGGCATCGGCGGGCTCGGTGGGCTCATCACCGAGGGCTTCAAGCGCAACAACGCCGTGGAGATGGTCGTGGCGATCGCGTTGATCGTGGTGATCGCGCTGATCGTGGACGCGCTCCTGCTGCTGGCCGGCAAGATGATCACGCCGTGGACCAGGGCCCGCACGGATACCCGCCGCGAGACGGGGGCGAAGGCATGAACTCCGCGCTGTCGTGGCTGTTCGATCCGGAGCACTGGACCGGGCCGGAGGGCTTTCCCGCCCGCATCCTCGAGCATCTGGGCTACACCGCGCTGACCGTTCTGGCCGCGGCGCTGATCGCGATCCCGCTCGGCGCGCTCGTCGGGCACACCGGCCGCGGCACGTTCCTGGTGGCGGGCCTGACCAACTGGCTGCGCGCGCTGCCCGAGCTCGGCCTGCTGACCCTGCTCGTGCTGCTCACCTATGTCGGGTTGCTGCCGGTGGTGGTCTCGCTGGTCATCCTGGCGATCCCGCCGGTGCTCGCGGGCACGTACGCGGGCGTGCGCAACGTCGATCCGTCCGTTGTGGACGCCGCGCGTGGCATGGGGATGCGCGAGACGCACGTGCTGCTGAAGGTCGAGCTGCCCAACGCGCTGCCGCTGATCCTCGGCGGCATCCGGTCGGCGACCCTGCAGGTGATCGCCACCGCGACGATCGCGGCGTACGTGTCGCTGGGCGGCCTCGGCAGGTTCGTGATCGACGGCAACAACTCTGGCGCCGGCTCGCCGGACGGGTACCCGCAGATGGCCGCGGGCGCGATCATGATCGCGGTGGTGGCGCTGGTCATCGAGGGCGTGCTCGAGCTGGCTCAGCGGATGGCCGTGTCGCCGGGCCTGCGCAACGTCGCGACCCGCAAGCGCACCGCGCGCATCTGGCGGCGACCCACACCGGATTTGGTCAAGTAGGAAATCAAACCGAGGAGACTTTGGCATGAAGCGCGTACTCGCCGGTGTCGCGACCGCCGTGGCAGCGGCGCTGGCACTGACGGCCTGCGGCAACTCCGATCCTCTGGCCGGGGACAGTGGCGACGGTGGTGACGGCGGCGGCTCGAACGAGACGCTCAACGTCGGGTCGGCGAACTTCCCGGAGAGCCAGCTGCTGGCCGAGATCTACTCGCAGGCCCTGGAGACCAAGGGTGTGACGGTGAACCGGCAGTTCGACCTGGGCAGCCGGGAGAAGTACTACGACGGTCTGGAGGACGGGTCGATCGACCTGATCCCGGAGTACACGGGCGTGCTGCTGCAGTTCATCAACAAGGAGGCGACGGAGGTCGAGTCCGAGGAGGTGTACACGGCGCTGCAGGAGGCGCTGCCGGAGAACCTGATGGTCCTGGACAAGGCGGCGGCCGAGGACAAGGACGCGGTGGTCGTCACGAAGGAGACCGCGGACAAGTGGGGCCTCGAGTCGATCGACGACCTGGTGCCGCACTGCAAGGAGGTCGTGTTCGGCGCGGCGCCGGAGTTCAAGACGCGGCCGGACGGCCTGCCGGGCCTGGAGGAGAAGTACAGCTGCACCTTCAAGAGCTTCAGCTCGCTGGAGCCGGGCGCGATCACGACGAAGGCACTGCTCGACAACACCGTGCAGGCGGCCGACATCTTCACCACGGACGCCGCGATCGAGGCGAACGGCCTGATCGTGCTGGAGGACCCGAAGAACAACTTCGCGGCGCAGAACGTCGTCCCGCTGGTGAACAAGGACAAGGCGAGCGACACGGTGAAGGAGACCCTGAACGCGATCTCGGCGGAGCTGGACACGGAGAAGCTGCTGGACCTCAACGCGCGGCTGAACGCCCCGGACAAGCCGGACTACGCCGACGTGGCGGAGGAGTGGCTGAGCGAGATCGGCATCTGACCCCTGTCACCCGCGAGTCCAACGTTCCGGACCCGCGAGTCCGACGTTCCGGACCGGCGAGTCCGACGTTCCGGACCGGCGAGTCCAACGTTTCAGACCGGCGAGTCCCCCGTTCCGGACCGCGAGTTCCCAGTTCGCGACCGATCTCCGAGGTCCCAGACGGTGGACACACCGGTCCGGAACGTTGGACTCGCGGGTTCTGAGTGTTGGACTCGCGGGTCCGGAGTGTTGGACACGCGGGTCTGGAGCGTTGGACACGCGAGCCGGGAACGGGGGACTCGCGTGCGGGAGTGGGGGACTCGGGTGCGGGAGCGGGGGGACTCGCGAACGGGGTTAGGGGTGGGGGCCGCCTATTCGGATGGTCAGGTCCTCGGCCGCCCGGCGCGTCTCTGCCGCCAGGTCCGGCCACGTCTCGCCGCATTCCGGCTCGCACTCGTGGCGGAACGTGGAGCTGATGGCAGCGATCGGGCGGCCGCCGTGGTCCAGGACGGGCGCGGCGACCGAGGCGAAGCCCGCCGTCACGTAGCCGTCCTCCACCGTCCAGCCCCGCCGCCGGCCCTCGGCCAGCAGGCGGCGCAGGTCGGGCAGGTGCCGCGGGCCACGGCCAGTCCGGTTGACGAAACGGCCCGGGAACAGCGCGCGGACCTGGGCCGCCGGCAGCAGGACCAGCATCGCCCGGCCCGACGCGGGCAGCTGCGCGGGCAACCGCACGCCCACGTCCGTCACCACCGTGGCATGCGGGTGCGGCGGCTGCTCGCGCAGCAGGTACAGGGTCTCGCTCCCATGTAGGACGCCCAGGTGCGCGGTGTGCCCGGTCCGCGCGATCAGCGCGCGCAGCACGGGTCGGGCCAGGCGCTCCAACGGGTCGTGCCGCAGGTATGCCGGGCCCAGCTCGAACGCGGCCACGCCCAGGCCGTACCGGCGCTCCTCCGGCAGGTGCGTGACGAAACCCGCCGCCGCGAGCTCGGCGAGCAGGTGGTACGTCGTGGACCGCGGCAGGCCGAGCTCGCGCGCCACCGCGCCGGCGGTCACCGGGCCGGCCTTCGTCGCCAGCAGGCGCAGCACGGCCAGGCCGCGGCGCAGCGCCGGCACCTTGCTGCTCGCTCCCACGCGATCCAGTCTGAGATACCAGACCAACAACCGCCATCCCGGGTCGTGGGCGCGGCCCGGAACGGTTGGGATGGACCCATGCACGAGGTTGTGATCGACGGCGGGCCGCTGACCCGGGAGGACGTCGTCGCGGTCGCGCGGGGCGGGGCCGCCGTCACGCTCGGCGCGGCGGCGCTCGACGAGGTCGCCAAGTCCCGCGCGCACATCGAGCGGCTCGCCGGCGCCGAGACCCCGACCTACGGCGTCTCCACCGGCTTCGGCGCGCTCGCCACCCGCCACATCCCCACCGACCGGCGTGCCGCCCTCCAGCGCTCGCTGATCCGCTCGCACGCGGCGGGCGCGGGCCGGCCGGTCGAGGCTGAGGTCGTCCGGGCGCTCATGCTGCTGCGCCTGCGCACGCTGGCCACCGGCCGCACCGGCGTCCGACCGTCCACAGTGGAGACGCTCGCGAAGCTGCTCAACGCGGGCGTCGTCCCGGTCGTGCCCGAGTACGGGTCGCTCGGCTGCTCCGGGGACCTCGCCCCCCTCTCCGCGGTCGCGCTCGCGCTCATGGGCGAGGGCGAGGTCACCGTCGACGGGCGGCACACGACCGCGCGGGAAGCCTTGGCGGACAAGGGAATCGAGCCGCTCGTGCTGGCCGAGAAGGAGGGCCTGGCCCTCATCAACGGCACCGACGGCATGCTCGGGATGCTGATCATGGCGCTCGCCGACCTCCGCGGGCTCCTCGACGTCGCCGACCTCACCGCGGCCATGAGCGTCGAGGCGCTGCTGGGCACGGACCGCGTGTTCGGCGACGACCTGCAGCGGCTCCGTCCGCACCCCGGCCAGGCCAGGAGCGCGGCCAGGATGCGCGAGCTGCTCGACGGGTCGGCCATCGTCGAGAGCCACCGCGGGCCGGACTGCAACCGCGTGCAGGACGCCTACTCGCTGCGTTGCGCCCCGCAGGTGCACGGCGCCGCCCGCGACACGGTGTCCTATGTGGAGACCGTGGCCGACCGCGAGCTCGCCGCCGCCATCGACAACCCCGTCGTGCTGCCGGACGGCCGGGTCGAGTCCAACGGGAACTTCCACGGCGCGCCCATCGCCTACCCGCTCGACTTCCTCGCCATCCCGGTCGCCGACGTGGCCAGCATGGCCGAGCGGCGCACCGACCGGATGCTCGACGCCACCCGCAGCCACGGCCTGCCGCCGTTCCTCGCCGACGACCCGGGCGTCGACTCCGGGCACATGATCGCCCAGTACACCCAGGCCGCGATCGTCGCCGACCTCAAGCGGCTGGCCGTACCGGCGAGCGTCGACTCGATCCCCAGCTCGGCCATGCAGGAGGACCACGTCTCGATGGGCTGGTCCGCGGCCCGCAAGCTGCGCACGGCCATCGACGGGCTCACCACCGTGCTCGCCGTCGAGCTGCTCACCGCCGCCCGCGCGCTCGACCTGCGTGCCCCGCTGACCCCAGCACCCGCGACCGCCCGCGTCGTCGCCGCGCTGCGTGAACGTGTGCCGGGACCGGGCAGCGACCGCCACCTGGCGCCCGAGATCCAGGCCGCCGAGGACCTGATTCGATCGGGAGACCTTCCGTGACCCTGCACGAATCGAGTGGCTGTCAACCGCACCCAAGGGGAACGGGACGCAAACCCAGCCACAAGTACGTGCCGATCTGAAGGGACGAGCCACAGTGACCACAAGGGTTAATTCCGGGGAGGCGGGACAGCCCCGCGACGTTCGCGCAGCCCGCGGCACCGCGAAGACCGCGCGCAGCTGGCAGACCGAGGCCGCGCTGCGCATGTTCCACAACAACCTCGACCCCGAGGTGGCCGAGCGGCCCGACGACCTCGTCGTGTACGGCGGCACCGGCAAGGCCGCCCGCAACTGGGCGAGCTTCGAGGCGATCACCCGCGAGCTGACCGGCCTGCGCGAGGACGAGACGCTGCTCGTCCAGTCCGGCAAGCCGGTCGGCGTCATGCGCACCCACGAGTGGGCGCCGCGCGTGCTGATCGCCAACTCGAACCTGGTCGGCGACTGGGCCACCTGGCCGGAGTTCCGCCGGCTGGACGCCATGGGGCTCATGATGTACGGCCAGATGACCGCCGGCTCGTGGATCTACATCGGCACGCAGGGCATCCTGCAGGGCACCTACGAGACGTTCGCCGCGGTGGCCCGCAAGCGGTTCGATGGGAGTCTGAAAGGGACACTCACGCTCACGGCCGGGCTCGGGGGCATGGGCGGCGCGCAACCGCTTGCCATCACGATGAACGACGGCGTCGCGCTGT
>NZ_JBOHGB010000161.1:0-15543 GCF_050699935.1 Actinophytocola sp. | reverse complement strand
TCGATCTACGCCGTCCATAGGAGAAACCCACCGCGCCCGATCGGTTGTCCCCAGCCCGGGTCCGTCGCGGGTTTCGGCACATCCGCGCACAGGCAGGCTGTCCGGCCGGTGCACCGAAACCCTCCCGACCTGGCCCAGGACGACCGACCGGAAGCCGCAACCACCAACCCGCCCAACGCCACGACGTGCACATCGTCAGGACCAGCACACCAACCAAGACGAAGTCAACCACGCCCCGACCACGCCGAAGGAGTTAAAACTCAAGCTAGGGAGCGTCCTCAAAGCCACATGAGCAGGGTGGCGAGGTCGATCATGCCTTGGTAGGACGTGGCGGTCTTGTCGTGGCGAGTCGCGATGGCGCGGTATTGCTTGAGGCGCTGGAAGCGGCGTTCGACCACGTTGCGGCGGCGGTAGGCGACCGGGTCGAACGCGGGCGGGCGGCCCTCGGACCGGCCCCGGCGCTGACGGTCGGGCCAACTGGTCGGCGCGCTCGGGAATGGTCGCGGCGATACCGCGCTGGCGGAGATGCTCGCGGATCGCGTGGGTGCTGTAGCCCTTGTCCGCGAGCACGTGGCGGGGTCGGTCCAGGGTCGGCCGCGGCCGGGTCGGGCATCCGTATCCCGGCCAGGACCTGGGTGAAGATGGTGCAGTCGTTGACGTTGCCGCCGGTCAGCACCACCGACAACGGCCGACCACGGGAGTCGCAGGCGAGATGGATCTTGGTGGTGGGTCCGCCCGGGAGCGGCCGATGGCATGATCATCTGGCTCGGTGTGCCCGTCGCAGGATCCGCTCGCCCCCCGCGTGCGCCGGAACGCGACGACGGCAGGCGCCGGCGGCGTGCTGGTGGGCGCGGGTGATCGAGGAGTCCACCGACACTTCCCGGTCCAGTTCCTCGACCGCCTCGGCGATCACCCGCACCCGCGCCACCAGCGTGGTCAGGGTGCCGTTGCGGGCCCAGCGCCAGAACCGGTTGTAGACCGTCTTCCGCGGCCGCCCCTTCGCCCCCGACACGGGCAACAACGGCTCAACCACTGCCCACTGCTCATCGGTCAACTCATGCCTACGCACCACGACACAAGATCAAGCCAGATCGCAGTCAACGACTTTGAGGACGCTCCCTAGCCGGCGACCTCGTCCAGGCGGTGCATCAGCCGGTGCGGGGTGTCCTCGCCGAGTGCGAACGGCGAGTCCGGCCACTCGTCGGGCTCCCGCTCGTCGAGCAGGTCCGTCGCCTCCAGGACCCACGTCGTGGCGCCCGCCGACGCCAGGCCCTGGGTGTCGGCGAGCGCCTCGATGCCGCCGGTCTGCTGGATCTGCACCAGCGCCTCGCTGAGACCGGCCACGTCGACGGGCTCGTCCTCGTCGTCGTAACTCTCGTGGTAGGCCTCCTTGCCGGCCTGGATCACGGCGAGCTCGTCGGTCACGACGAAGTCCACCCGGTGCAGCACGGTCAGCTTGGCGGACGGCTCACCCGCCTCCTCGAGGTCGTCCTCGGCCTCGGTCTCCTCGAGGTCGGCCGCTGACTCGGCTTCGTCGAGGTCGTCCTCGTCGTACAGGTCGTCGTAGGAGTAGTCGTCCTCCTCGTCCAGCCCGAGCGGCGGCACGGTGCCGGTGAACTCGTACTGCTTGTCGGCATACGCGGTCGCGGCGTCCTCCAGCTGCTCACCGGCCTCCGCGATCGCCTCCGCGTCGGCGTCCGTACCGGTCATCTCCAGCAGCGCCGCGCTGTGCTGGCGGATCGCCTCGACCAGGTTCGCCGCCGCGGTCCGGAACGACTCGCGGGCCTCGTCGGTCCACTGTGTGCCGTCCTCGTCCAGCTCGAACATTCAGCGATATCCCCTCACCGCGGCCCCGGGGCGGGCCGCACCGCGCAGGGACGCTACCCGAGCCACCTCACCACCCGACCGCGAGGATGGTGACGGCCGGTGGCACGGTCTGCGCTATCGAACCCACGATGCCATTGGGGAGATCCGGAAAGGCTCGCGTGATGTACCCGTGACTTTCCCGCACCCATGATCGGAGCCGGTGTCGGATCCCGCGGTCGGGCGTTTCGCCGAAGCCCGTCCGAGAATCCCGGTTCGCCGTACCCGTGGCACGCGCCCGGCGCGCCCGGCGCGTTCCATAATGGACGGTTAGCCGGCGCATGCAATTCACGATCCACGTCGACAAATCCCGGGAATGGTCCGTTGTGGATGCTCTTACGCGTATTGGCTATCGGTTCGATGCCCGGTCCGGGCGACGTGCCAGGATCACCGGTCGACACCACACCGCCACCTGCGCACCGACGGAGTGGAAGATCGCGCCGGACGGCAACATCGCTGGCGTCACCCCACTTTCGTTGTCACCCGAAAGGCCGCAGAGAAACCAGCGGACTATCACCGATCGTAGCCGGAATTCTCCGTGCACGGCCCACCTGCACGTGCACTTCAACAACTTGTTACCCGCCGGTTCCGAATCGTTATTTCCGCCTATTCCCCAGTATTCATTCGGGACGTAATCTCATATCTACAACACCTCGAGGTAGACCGCACCCAACTCACACTCTCCTTTTTCCTGTTGTTCCCTGGCACCCTCCTACCCGCACGAAACCCCTCATCACCGCCCTCGCCGAGCGTCGCAGGACCCCGGCGGCGTACCCCTGCGTCCCCTCCAGCACCGCAGACCAGGTCGTCGTCCTAGGCGCGCCGAAATGGCGGCCGCGCCTGCGTCGATCTGCGAGGTTTTCGACCACCGCTGGAGGCCGGCATGAGGCCGAACCACGTCGTCGGGCGCAGCTCACCGCCTTACCGAGTTCTTGTTCCGGTCCGGCCTTCGGGCACTGGCCTGCACCGCGCCGACCACCGTCCGGTGGCCGAGGCACCCGTGGCCGGCGCCCGCCTGGCGCTGTCCCTCGGCGTCCTGGTCGCGGTTCCCTTGCTGGCATTGAACCTGCGCCCCGCGGTGACGAGCGTGGGCGCGATGCTCATCGACATCCAGGCGGGTACGGGAATGTCGGCCGTGGTCGCGTCCGCGGTCGTCGCCGCGCCGGTCTGGTGCTTCGCCGTCGGCGGCGCGCTGGCGTGGTCGATGCGCTCGCGGTTCGGCACGTCGCGCACGGTGTCGCTGGCACTCGCCCTGCTCGCGGTGACGCTCGCGGCGCGCGTGCTCGGTGGGCCGTTGCTCTTGTTGGCCGGCACGGTCGTCGCGTGCCTCGCGATAGCCGTGCTCGGCACGCTGCTCCCGGTCATCACGCACGCGGCGCCGGCGCGCGCCTGGGCGCTACTGACCGGTTGCTATGTCGCGGCGATGGGCGGCGGCAGCGGGATCGGCGCGTTGATCACGCCGCAGGTGGCCGGGCACGGCTCGTGGCAGCTCGGGGTGAGCGGCTGGGCGCTGCTCGCCGCGGCGGCGTGGGCGGCGTGGCGGGTCGCGGCCCGGCGGTTCACCGAACCCACCGTCCGGACCAAGAAACACCCTGGCCCGGGCAGCCTGGCACCGGCCGGCTCGGCGTGGTCGCTGACACTCCACTTCGGACTGGCATCCGGCTTCACGTTCAGCATCATGGGCTGGCTGCCAAGCATCCTGCTCGACTACTCCCATGTGGACCCGCCGCGTGTCGAGTGGATGTTCACCGTGGCGATGGCGCTGGGTGTGCCGATCGCGTTGCTGGTGCCGCGCTGGGCACGTGCGACGGCAGGCCAGTCCGGTCTGGCGGTCGCGCTGGCGGCGCCGAGCCTGACGGCGATGATCGGCCTGCTGATGTTTCCCGGGTGGGCGCCGTGGCTGTGGTCGATCGGGCTGGGGCTGGGGATGCCGGCGGTCGGCCTCGCGCTGGCGATGATCTCGATGCGGGCCGCGCCGGACGGGGACACCGCGGCGGCGCTCTCGTCGATGGTGCAGGGCATCGGCTACGCGATCGCGGGCGCGACGGCGCTGGCGTGCGGGCTGCTGCACAGCTCGACCCAGTCGTGGGAGTGGCCACTGCTGGGGTTGCTGGTGGTCCTGTGTGGACAGATCGTCGCCGGCATGCACGCGGGCCTCCCGATCATGGTGTACACCGGCGGCCGCCCGCCGGTGTACGCGCCGGCGCAACGGATCCCCGCCCCGCTGCCGCCGGCTGCCCGCCGGGCCCTGCCATCGCGGCCACCGCGGCCTCAGCCGCCGCCGACGCATGTGCCCGTGCCGCCGGCCCGGATGGTGCCGGACCCGAGGTACGCGCCACCGATGCTCCCACCCGCATACCACACACCGATGGGTACGCCGCCCCGCGGCCTGCCCGGCTACGGCCCGGCCGCCACGCATCGTCCGATGGGCGGGCCGACGTGCCCGGTCGACGGCTACGGTCCCGTGACTGGTCCTGGCCCGGCGAACGGCCTCGGTTCGGTGGCCGGCCGTGGGCCGGCGTATCCGACGCACGGCCCGACGCCGCCGGCGCGACGCCCATTGCCGCCACGGCAAGGGATTCCCGAGCCGCGCGCTCCCGAGCCACACGTGCCCGAGCCGCGGGTCCCCGAGCCGCGGGTTCCCGAACCACCAGCGGACGACTCGAGGACCGAGTCGCTCATCCCGAAACCACGCACTACCGAGCCGCCGGCCAGCGATCCACCGATGACCGAGTCGCTGTCTGCGGGGCCAAAGGCCGACTCGGGTGCCGCGAAGGTCCCCGCCTGGGGTGCGGAGCCGGAGTCGTCCGCCATGGAGCGCGAACTCGAGGCACTGGTGCCCGAGCCACGCTCCGGCGAGTCACCAGGCCCCGCGGCGCCGGCATCGGTCGTCGCCTCGGCCGGGCCACGGACGGGCAACGGGTCGTCGCGCGCCCGTGAGTCGGTGAGCGAAACGCGGGTCGAGGCGGGAAACGGCGCGGGGGTCGAGGCGCACGCCGAACCGTGGGCCGACGTGCCTGTTCAGTTGGAGCTCGCGCTCGTGCTGGATCCGGCGCCGCGCCGGCCGGATCCGGATGTCCTCCAGGAGCGCACCATCCACATCCCCTACCCGCGCCAACCGAACTCGTAGCGGTTCAACGGCGAACCGTCCGCCAGGGGCTCCCGGCCACGCCATGGTCGGGAGCCCTACCCAGCGGGGGCGAGCCTAGGAGCTCGGCGGGACGAACCGGGTCAGCAAGGCCACCAACTGCGCCCACACGCCGGGCAGGAGCAACACCCCGGCCACCGTGAAAACCGGCACCAGCAACAGCTTCTCGACCCCACCACCGGTCCGGAACCGCAACCACCGCGGCGGGCGCAGCTCGTACCAGGTCTCGCCGGCGATGGGGATCGGCCACAGGAACGGGCAGCCCGACTTCGTGGCCGCGTCGCCCAGGCAGTGCATGACGCAGCCGAGCGCCACCGCGACTCCCACCCATCCGGTCGAAGTCGTGAGCGCGTCGTCCAGGCCGCCCAGCCACGCGGTGAAGCCCGCCGCCGTCGCGGAGACCACCAGCAGCCAGTCGCCCAGCACGTCCGCGGCGAGCAGGAGGCCGAACGCGACGATGCCGCCGACCGCCCACGCGCCGCCCAGCTCCGAGATCGCCGTCGCCGCCCAGCCGAGGAGGACCGCGAAGGCGACGGTGTGCGTCAGGTGCCGGTGCGTGCCCGTGCAGTCCTCGTCGCGTGGGCCCTTCGTCAGCGCGTACAGACCCCGCGAGCACAGCCGGAGCAGACGCGACAGCAGACCGGTCAGCGGGCCGAGGAACCTCGACGCCGTCGCCCGGGGGTGGTCGAGGTCGGGCAGCAGCGCGTAGCCGGCCGCCGCCGTGGCGAACGGCAGTACCTCGGGCAGCGTGTGCAGCCCGACCAGCGGCGCGACCACCAGGCCGGCACACCAGCCGGTCAGCGCGTGGCTGTGGCCCATCATCTCTCGCGGTCTCCTGAAGATCGGCAGCCAGTTGATCTTACGAGTCCACAAGGGAATGTCGGGCGCGCCACGCGGTGGGTGGGAGCCGGCGCGTGTTCCGATGCGCCGAGCAACGTAGTCGTGGCTGCTCTGTTCGGTCGTGAGTTGGTGAATCCCCTCCACGAACCGACTTCCGGCGGATGGTGACGGGTCCGGCCGGGCAGCACCCTGATCGTTGTGAAGCGGTCCCTGCGTCTCGTGCTCGCGTCGGTCCTGGTCGTGCTGGGCATGGTCGCCCTGTCGCTCGGTACGGCGCAGGCGGCCGACGGTGACGGTGACGGGCTCGACGACGGGCTCGAGGACGCGGTCGCCGCGAACTTCTATCCGTACGTGTGGTTCGACAGCGGCGAGGATTGCACCGCCCCGGCCGCCGAGGGCAACCCGGGCACGGCGGTCGCGCGGGTCCGGCCGCACCCGGCCGACGCGGGCAAGATCGCGATCACGTACGTGGTGCTGTACGCCGAGGACTGCGGCGACTGGTTCGGCGGCGGGCACAACGGCGACGTCGAGCCGTTCACGCTGACGCTCGCCCCGAACGGCGCCTGCCAGCACGGGTTCGGCGCGTTCTCACTGAAGACGATCGCGCACGAGGGCACCGCGTTCGAGCACGTCGACCAGGCCATGCTCGGCAACGCTTGCGACTGGGGGAGGCTCGCGGGCGGCTCGCCGCAGGTCGCGCGGATCTACTCGGCGGAGAACAAGCACGGCACCTACGCGACGACCGGGTCCTGTGAGGACGGTGCGCTGGGCAACGATCACTGTTCGGAGTCGTTCCTGCGCGACTACGACGTCGTGAACGCCGGCGAGGACGCCGCGCGCCGTGTCGACGAGCTGTCCGGCTTCCAGTTCCCGGGCGAGTTCGCGTGGACCGACCAGCCGTTCTCCGGCGGACTCGGCTCCGGCGGCGGCGACGCGGGCACGGTCCGGAGCAAGCTCCTCGACGACGGGCTGCTCGCGCCCGCGTTCTGATCACGACCGTCCGGGCGATCCTCTACACCGAGGCCGGTTTGTAGTATTCGGGCACCGGTAGGAGGAGGCGCACGCGTGGGCGTGGTCGTGGGAGTCGACGGCGCCGGGCGGACCTTCCGTCTCCGGCGGCTCGCCGGCGCCTTCGGAACGAAGGTGTGGTGGGCCGGCGGCGATCTCGAGGCCGGGCTGGCGCGGGCGCGGGCCGACGGCGCACTGGTCGTCGTGGACGACGCCCACCGGCTGAGCCCGGGCGCCCTCACCACCCTGGCGGTCGCCGCGCGCGACGGGGTCCCGATGATCATCTCCCGGCGGCCCACGATCGCGAGCCCGGAGCTGGCCGCTCTCGACGAGGCCGTCGCCGCCGGTGGCGTCGAGGTCGCGGGCGCGCTCGACCCCGACGAGGTGGCCACCCTGGTGGCGACGGCGACGGGCCGGACGGTGTCACCGGAGACGGCCGCCGCCGTGCACGAGGCATCGGCCGGGGTGGCGGCGGTGGCGGCCGCGCTCGCCGATGCGTTGGCCGTGTCGTCGGGGGTGTCGTCGGGGGTGCCGGGCGGGGCGGGCACCCGGCCTGGTGCCGGGCGAGGTGCGGGGCGTTCGGGTGGCGGGTCGAGTGTCGGGAGTGGCGGCGCTGGGTCGAGTGCCGGGCGAGATGTCGGGGGTGGCGGCGCTGGGTCGGGTGCCGGGAGTGGTGGCGTTGGGTCGGGTGCCGGGGGAGCTGTCGGGGGTGGCGGCGCTGGGTCGGTAGCCGGGCGCGGTACGGGTTCGGGCGGTGGGTCGGCGCGGGTGGCGGCAGTGTTGGGAGCGCCGGCGCCGACACTCGTGGCGCGGGTGCAGCGGCGGTTCGCCGTGCTGGGACCGGAGGTCTCCGCTGTCGCGCGGGTGCTCGCGCTGCGGCTCGATCTCGGGGACGAGGTGCTGGCCGCCGCGGCCGGGAACGTGGCCGGGTCCTCGGCTGGGGCTGGAGTCGGGGCTGGGAGTGGGGCCGGGTCGGCGGCAGGCGCCGTGGTTGGGTCCGGTGGGGGGTTGCCGGGGGCGCTGCGGACGCTTCGTGACGAGGGCATGCTCGTTCCGGATGGTGAGCGGATGATCCCGGCCGTGGCGCAGGCCGTGCTCGGGGAGCTATCCGCGGCCGAGCGGCGGCGGCTGCACGACAGCGTCGGCCGAGCGCTCGTCGCGGCCGGGGCCGAGCCCGTGGCGACCGCTATCCAGCTGCGTGCCGCTCGCCTGCGCACGCCCGCCGTCGCGGCGATCTACGTTCGTGCCGGTGAGGTGACGCGGTTCGCCGACCCCGCCGCCGCGCTCGCCTGGTTCGACGATGCCGACGAGTCCGGCGCCGACCCCGCCGACACCACCGCCGGGCGGGCCGAGACCCGCGCGCTGCTCGGCCTTCCGGTCGATGTCGACCTCCAGACCGAGAACTCCCGGCTGGCCCGCCTCGCCGGCGCGGCCGCCGCGCACGACGGCCGGACCGAGCGGGCCGCCGACACGCTCCTCGCCGCGGACCCGGTCCTGGCGGTGCCCGTGCTCGTCGGCGTCGGTCGGCTCGGGCAGGCGCGGGCCGTGTCCACGGGCGACCGCTTCGCCGAGGCCGCGCTGGCCGCCGCCGAGGATCCGGACGTCGCCGTGCCGTTGCTCATCGAGGCCGCCGAGGCCGCCGAGCGCGCCACCCCGGCCGCGGTCCTGCCCGACACCCCGCACGCCATCGGCGCGATCGTCGCCGTCGCCGCTGGGGACCTCGCCGCCGCCGAGCACCTGCTGGAGCGCGCGGCCGGCTTCGGCGGGCCCGTGGCCGCGCAGCGGCACCGGCTCCTGCTCGCCTGGGCGCGGATGCGGGCGGGCCGCTACGACGCCGCTCTCGTCGAGCTTGCCCGGCCCGAGCGGGAGTTGCCGGGCCGTGACCGCATGCTGCGCGCGGCCATCGCCGCCGGGGTCGCGCGACGGCGTGGGGACATCGCGGGGCTGCGTGCGGTGTGGGGCGGCGTCGAACCGGTGCTCGCGCGCCGGGTCGTGGACCTGTGGCAGTTGGAGGCGGCCGAGGAGCTGCTCGTCGCCGCCGCGCGGTTGCAGCAGCGCCGTCGTGTCGAGCCCGTGCTCGGACTGCTGGAGCGAACCGTCGACCGGCTCGGCCGACCGCCCGCGTGGGTGGCGGCCCTCGCCTGGCTGCGTGTCCAGGTGGGCGTCGCCGCCGGGGACGTGGCGGAGGTCACGGCACAGGTGCGCCGTTTCGAACCGGGCGCCGGACCGCGGGGTGACGCCCAGTGCGAGGCCGCCGCGCTGTGGGCGGAACTGCTTGCCGGCACGGCGGTCCCGGCGGACACCGTGCTCGCGGTGACCGACCGGCTCGCCGCCGCGCAGCTGCCCTGGGAGGCGTCCCGGCTCACCGGACAGGCCGCCATCCACACCGCCGACCCGCTCGTCGCCCGCCGGCTGCTGGAGCGCGCCCGTGAACTGTCCGAACCGGACTCGACGGCCGCCGAGCCGCGGCCCGCGGCCAAGGTCGGCCGGGCCGGCACCCTCTCCGAACGGGAGCTCGCGGTCGCCAAGCTCGTGCTCGCCGGGAGCACCCACCGGGAGATTGGCGCGCAGCTCTACATCGCACCGAAGACCGTCGAGCACCACGTCGCCCGCATCCGCTCGAAGCTCGGCGCGGGGTCGCGGGCCGAGCTGCTCGCGGTGCTCCGGGAGATCGTCTCTGACCCTGGGTGACCAGCCGAGCGCCGGGCGCTCCATCCGGTGTCCGGACAGGGGTTTCGCCGAGTTTTCCGTGGCTGTACCGACACGTCCGAGGGCTAGCCTCCGATCTATCCCCTAGCGGCCCCCCAACGTCATGGGGGTCTCCCCGATGCCCGGACGCGATCTTCCCTCGCAATCTGGTGTCACGCCCGACGAAGGCCCGGGCCGCAGCCCGATCGAGGAGGAAGCATGCCCATCAACGTCACCGAGGTCATCCAGGAGTTCATCCGCAACCTGCTCACCGACCGGAACTTCGCCGTCCAGTACGCCGGGGACCAGCACGGGATGCTCGCCGCACAGGGCGTGACCGACCATGATCTGTCCGCAGTGGACATGCAGGCCGCCGTAGGGGCGGCGTGCGCCGATCCCTCGGTGCCGCAGGAGGTCAGATCCGCGGTGCAGAGCGGCTACAGCGGTGGCGGGGGTCCGGGGTCGGCCGCCGGCCACACGCAGAGCGTCGAGCAGGTCATCCAGCACCTCAACTACGTCACCTACCAGACCTACGAGGGCGACGACTACATCACGAACCTGATCGACAACAGCGTGGACAACAGCGTTGACATCGAGGGCAACGTGTTCGGCGACGTGGACGTCAACAACGCCTCCGGTGACGGCAGCCAGATCATCGACGGCGACAACCTCGGTCAGGCCAACACCGGTGACGGCGCGGTCCTGGCCGGCGACGACGCCTCGGGTGTGAACACGGGCGTCAACACCGGCATCAACGCCGGCGGCGACGTGGAGAACGCGGTCGTGGGCGACGACAACCAAACCGCGCAGGTGCAGGGCAGCGCCGACGGCACGGTGTTCAACTTCGGCGGCGGCGACGTCTCGAACGTCTCCGGCAACACGTTGGAGGAAGGTTCGGCCATCGCGTCCGGCGGCGGCGACGCCAGCGGCACCAACATCGACGTCGAGGACAACGACACCAACGTCATCACCGAGGTGACCGACAGCCACGACACCGTCACCGCCATCCAGGACAACGACAACACGGTGAACGAGGACAACGACATCGTGGTGGTCGAGGACAACGACACGGCGGTCAGCGGCGACGACACGCTCGCCGCGCAGTAGTAGAGCCGCGCCAGGAAGGACGCCTTGCGGTCGCTCAGCGTCCGTAAGGCGTCCTTCCTGGCGCACCGTCCACACAGGAGCGATCATGACCAAGTCGGCCACCGCCCCGGCCGCCGGACCGGCAGTCCGCGCGACGGATCTGGTGGACCTGGGGCTGCGTGCCTGCGAGGCGTTCGACCGGCCGGACCTCGGCGTCCGGCTGACCGAGGCCAAGCGACGGCTCGCCGACCCGGTGATCAACGTCGTCGTCGCCGGTGAGTTCAAGCAGGGCAAGAGCTCGCTCGTCAACGCGCTCGTGGGCGCGCCCGTCTGCCCGGTGGACGACGACGCCGCGACCGCGATCCCGACTTTCGTGCGGCACGGCGAGACCGCGGCCGCGGAAGTGCTGCGGGACGACGCGCCCCGCGAGGGGATCGACCTGACCGACGTGCGCCGGCACGTCGTCGAGGAGCCGGCCAACGGGGACGTCGACCCGGCGCGGGTGACCGGCGTCGAGATCCGCATCCCGCGCTCGATCCTCGCCACCGGCCTGGTCCTCGTCGACACACCCGGCATCGGCGGGCTCGGCTCCGCGCACTCCACGGCGAGCCTCGCGGCGATCTCCCTCGCCGACGCCGTCCTGTTCGTGACCAGTGCCGCGCAGGAGCTGACCCGCAGCGAGATGGAGTTCCTGCACCGCGCCCGGTCGATGTGCCCGACCGTGGCCTGCGTGTTCACCAAGACAGACTTCTACCCGGCATGGCGGCGCATCCGCGACCTCGACGCCGGGCACCTCGCCGCGGCCGGAGTGGACATCCCGCTGATCCCGGTGTCGTCCGCGCTGCGGGCCCGCGCGGTGAAGAACAGCGACACCGACCTCAACGGCGAGTCCGGCTTTCCCGCGCTGATCCAGCTCGTGCGCGACCAGGTCGGCGGGACCGCCGAGAAGCGGCTCGCCACCGAGGCCGCAGCCGAGGTCGTGGCCCTGTGCGACCACCTCGAGACGTCGTTCGCCGCCGAGCGCGCCGCGCTCGCCGACCCCGCCGAGGCCCAGCGCGTGGTCGACGAGTTGACCGAGGTCAAGTCGCGGGTGGAGGCGCTGAAGACGGCCGCGGCGAAGTGGAACCAGACGCTGAGCGACGGGATCGGCGACCTCAGCTCCGACCTCGACTTCGACCTGCGCTCCCGGATCCGCGAGGTCACCAAGGAGGCCGACGCGGCCATCGAGGCCGGTGACCCGGCCGACACGTGGGCGGAGATCGGCCCGTGGCTCCAGTCGCGGACGGCGGCCGAGCTGCTGACCAACTACGAGTTCCTGCTCGCCCGCGCCACCGACCTGAGCGAGCGGGTGGGCGAGCACTTCCGCGAGGCGTCGGGCGGCCTGTACCGGCAGTTCGACGTGCACGACCCGACGCGCCTCGCCGACGCCGGCCCGATCGGCGACGATCTCGACCTGAAGAAGATGCGTGCGGGCAAGCAGGCGATGGTCGCGCTCAAGAGCGCCTACGGCGGCGCGATGATGTTCACTCTCCTCGGCAGCATGGTGGGCATCATGCTCGGGCCGATCGGCATCGGCATCGGGCTGGTGCTCGGGCATCGCGGGCTGCGCGAGGAGAAGAAACGGCAGATCCAGAAACGGCGCACCGAAGCCAAGAACGAGACGCGCAAGTACTGCGACAAGATCACGTTCGTCGCCGGCAAGGACTCCAAGGACACGCTGCGCCGGGTGCAGCGCGAGCTGCGCGACCACTACACCGCGCTCGCCGAGGAGCTGAACAAGTCCAACGCCAAGGCGCTGACCGCGGCGTCCGAGGCCGCCAAGAAGACCCAGGCCGAGCGGGAGACGCGGCTCAAGGACGTCGACGCCGAGCTGGGCCGGCTGCGCCAGCTCCGCGAGCTTGCGGAAGGGCTCGCGTCCGGGATGGCTTCGGGGGTGGCCAAGTGAGCGGGGTTTGCGGGGCGAGCTATCGAGCTTGGGGTGACCGTGAGGGGCGGCGCTGTGTCTGTGAGGGGGCGTTTGTTCGCGGGGTTTGCGGGGCGAGCTATCGAGCTTGGGGTGACCGTGAGGGGCGGCGCCGAGCCTGTGAGGGGGCGTTTGTTCGCGGAGCTTGCGGGGCGAACCATCGAACACAGGGCGACCGCGAGCGGCGGCGCCGAGCCTGCGAGGGGGCGTTTGTTCGCGGGGTTTGCGGAGCGAACCATCGAACACAGGGCGACCGCGAGCGGCGGCACCGAGCCTGCGAGGGGGCGTCGTGAGCGCCGTCGCGAGCGAGCCGGTGAAACAGACCCTTGTGGACCGTACCCGGGCGGTGCTCACCCACGGGCTCGACGTCTACCGGGGCACGCCGCACGCCGGCCGGCTGGCCGCCCTGCGCGACCGGCTCGACCAGCCGCTGCGGGTGGCGGTCGCCGGGCGGGTCAAGGCCGGCAAGTCCACTTTGCTCAACGCGCTCGTCGGGGAGCGGCTGGCGCCGACCGACGCGGGCGAGTGCACCCGCATCGTCACCTGGTACGAGGACGGGCACACCTACCAGGTGCGGGCCCACCTGGCCCAGGCGCCGCCGCGGCAGCTGCGGTTCGCCCGGGAGAACGGGCAGCTCGACATCGACCTGGGCGGGCTCGCGGCCGCCGACGTCGAGGAGCTCGTCGTGACCTGGCCGGCCCAGGCGCTGCGCGCGGTGACGCTGGTCGACACGCCGGGTATCGGCTCGCTGACGGAGTCGGCGTCGCGGCGGACGTGGGATCTGCTGGTGCCCGACGAGGAGGAGACGCCGGCCGACGCGGTCGTCTACCTCATGCGCCACCTGCACGCGGGTGACGTCGAGTTCCTGCGCGCGTTCCACGACTCGGAGGTGTCCCGGCCCAGCCCGGTGAACGCGATCGGCGTGCTGTCGCGAGCGGACGAGATCGCGGTCGGCCGGCTGGACTCGATGGCGTCGGCCCGGCGCGTCGCGACCCGGCTCGGCGAGGACCCGAGCGTTCGGCGGCTCGTGCAGTCGGTGATCCCGGTGGCCGGGTTGCTCGCGGAGACTTCGGTGACGCTCACCGAGGAGGAGGTCGGCCGGCTGCGCACGATCGCGGACCTCGAGGTGCGGGACGCGGAGGAGCTGCTGCTCTCGGCGGACCGGTTCGTGTCCACCCGGCCGGAGCTGGGCCTCACCGAGCCGGAGCGGACGTCGTTGCTCGACCGGTTCGGGCTCTTCGGCGTGCGGCTGGCGAGCACGATGCTGCGCCGCAAGGTCGCCGGCACCGCCACGGACCTGGCCCGGGAGCTGGCCGAGCGCAGCGGGCTCAACCAGTTGCAGGACCTGCTGTCGTCACTGTTCTTCGAGCGGCGCGACGTGCTGAAGTGCCGCTCGGCGCTGCTCGCGGTGGGCGAGGTGGTCCGGGAGCTGCCGCTGCCGGGGTCGGACTCGCTGGCCGCGGAGGTAGAGGCGGTCGTGGCGTCCGCGCACCCGTTCAACGAGCTGCGTGTGCTGTCCGGGCTGCGGTCGGGGTGGGTGGCCGGCAAGGAGGAGGTCGTCGCCGAGCTGGAGCGGGTGATCGGCGGTGCGGGCGGCGCGACCCACCAGCGGCTGCGGCTGCCGCCCGACGCCCCCGGCCCCGACCTCGCCGCCGCGGCGACCGACGCCCTGACCCGCTGGCAGCGTCGCGCGGAGAACCCGTTCACCAGCTACGAGCTCGCGGTCGCCGCCCGGGTGGCCGTCCGCTCGTGCGAAGGCATATTGGCCGATCTGTCCCCTCACTGACCCGTCCCAGACTCTCGGAGCCCGCCATGTACGCACTCGGTATCGACCTCGGCACGACGTTCACCGCGGCGGCGATCTGGCGCGACGGTCGCGCGCAGATCATGTCGCTCGGTGGCCGCGGCGCCGCGATCCCCTCGGTGGTGCTGCTCCGCGAGGACGAGACGTTCCTGACCGGCGAGGCCGCCAACCGGCGCGGCCTGACCGAGCCGAACCGGGTCGCGCGCGAGTTCAAGCGGCGCCTGGGCGACACGACGCCGATCATGCTGGGCGGCACGCCGCACTCCGCGGAGTCGCTGATGTCCCACCTGCTGCGGGCCGTGGTGTCCGAAGTGGTCACCCGAGAGGGAGAGCCGCCGTCGTCGGTGTGCGTGTCGCACCCGGCGAACTGGGGTCCGTACAAGATCGACCTGCTGCGGCAGGCGGTGCGGATGGCGGACCTGCCATCCGTCACCCTCGCCACCGAGCCGGAGGCCGCGGCGGTGAACTACGCGCAGGAGCAGCGTCTCGGCGTCGGCGCGGTCGTCGCCGTGTACGACCTGGGCGGCGGCACGTTCGACGCGGCCGTGCTCCGGCGCAACGCCACCGGGTTCGCGATCCTGGGCGAGCCGGAGGGCATCGAGCGCCTGGGCGGCATCGACTTCGACGCGGCCGTGTTCAACCACGTCCGGGTCTCCCTGGGGAACAAGCTGGACGACCTCGACGAGGACGACCCGGCGGCGATCGCGGCGGTGGCGCGGCTGCGGGAGGAGTGCGTGGCCGCGAAGGAGGCGCTGTCGGCCGACACGGACACGGCGATCCCGGTGCTGCTGCCGTCGGTGACCACCGAGGTCCGGCTGACCCGTGGCGAGCTGGAGTCGATGGTCCGGCCGTCGCTGCACGGGTCCATCGAGGCGCTGCAGCGGGCGGTGCGCACGGCGGGTCTGTCGGCGGCGGAGCTGCACTCGGTTCTGCTCGTCGGCGGCTCGTCCCGGATGCCGATCGTGGGCCAGCTGGTATCGGCCGAACTGGGCCGACCGGTGGCGGTGGACACGCACCCCAAGCACGCGGTGGCGTTGGGGGCGGCGTGGCTGGCCGGCGGTGCGGTCGGCGGTTTGGGGGGTGGGGTGGCACCGGGCGTGCCCACCGTCGCCGCCGGTCCCGGCGCGCCGGGTGGTCCTGGCG
>NZ_JBOHGB010000160.1:0-15607 GCF_050699935.1 Actinophytocola sp. | reverse complement strand
TCGGCGCTGTCGATCGCGGAGTGCGCGGAGTTCCTCGACGGCCTGTCGCTGGGCCGCCGCGAGACGATGATCGCCGGCGCGGTGCTCAAGGAGATCCAGGCGCGGCTGCGCTTCCTGCTCGACGTGGGCCTGGACTACCTGTCGCTCGACCGCGGGTCGGGCACGCTGTCCGGCGGCGAGGCGCAGCGCATCAGGCTGGCCACGCAGATCGGATCCGGCCTGGTCGGCGTGCTGTACGTGCTCGACGAGCCGTCGATCGGGTTGCACCAGCGGGACAACCACCGGCTGATGAACACGCTGACCCGGCTGCGCGACCTCGGCAACACGCTGATCGTGGTCGAGCACGACGAGGACACCATCCGCAGCTCGGACTGGGTGGTGGACATCGGACCGGGCGCCGGTGAGCACGGCGGCATGATCGTCCACAGTGGACCGTTCACGAAGCTGCTGAAGAACAAGGCGTCGCTGACCGGGGCGTACCTGTCGGGCCGTGAGGAGATCCCGGTGCCGCCGGTGCGCCGGCCGGCCGACCGCAGGCGGCAGCTGACCGTGGTCGGCGCGCGGGAGCACAACCTGCGCGGCATCGACGTGTCGTTCCCGCTGGGCTGCCTGGTGGCGGTCACGGGGGTGTCCGGGTCCGGCAAGTCGACGCTGGTCAATGACATCCTGGCGACGGTGCTGGCCAACAAGCTCAACGGCGCGCGGCAGGTGCCGGGCCGGCACACCCGGGTGAAGGGGCTCGACCTGGTCGACAAGCTGGTGCGGGTCGACCAGTCACCGATCGGCCGCACCCCGCGCTCGAACCCGGCCACCTACACCGGCGTGTTCGACCACGTGCGCAAGCTGTTCGCGGCCACGACGGAGGCAAAGGTACGCGGCTATCAGCCGGGCCGGTTCTCGTTCAATGTCAAGGGCGGCCGCTGCGAGGCATGCGCGGGCGACGGCACCATCAAGATCGAGATGAACTTCCTCCCGGACGTGTACGTCCCGTGCGAGGTGTGCAAGGGCGACCGGTACAACCGGGAGACGCTGGAGGTGCACTACAAGGGCAAGACCATCTCCGAGGTGCTGGACATGCCGATCGAGGAGGCGGAGAAGTTCTTCGAGCCGATCCGGTCGATCCACCGCCACCTCCGCACCCTGGTCGACGTGGGCCTCGGGTACGTGCGCCTGGGCCAGCCGGCGCCGACGCTGTCCGGCGGCGAGGCCCAGCGCGTGAAGCTGGCCTCCGAACTGCAGAAGCGCTCCACCGGCAAGACGGTCTACGTCCTGGACGAGCCGACAACCGGCCTGCACTTCGAGGACATCCGCAAGCTGATCGGCGTCATCAACGGCTTGGTGGACAAGGGAAACACGGTCATCGTCATCGAGCACAACCTCGACGTGATCAAGACGTCGGACTGGATCGTCGACATGGGTCCGGAGGGCGGCTCGGGCGGCGGCACCATCATCGCCGAGGGAACCCCCGAGGACCTGGCGGACATCGAGGAGAGCTACACGGGCCAGTTCCTCCGCCACGTGCTCGCTTGATCGTCGCGCTCGGGCCCGAGGCCGGGGCGGGGTGGGTTCCGAGGGTGGGTGTCCCTATGACGCTGCTATGTCGCGTCAAGTGCCTTGAGGCGTTGGTGGCCAGGTGGCCTGGTGGTGTTGCTGGAGCAGGCGGATTAGCTGTCGTGCGGATCCTTTTCAGGCAGCGTTTGATGTCGCGGAGGGTTTTGCCTTCTGCTAGCCGGCGTGTGACGTAGGCGCGGGTCGCGGGATCGGTGCGGCTGCGGGTGAGCACGATGGTGTGGAGTGCGCGGTTGAGTCGGTATCGATGGGTGGATGCCGGTGAGCAGGCCACGGATGCGGGTGCCGAGCCGGGTGGCCTCGCGGGCCAGGTCGTCGTCGAACCCGACCAGCACCTCCAACTCGGCCAGCGCGTCGTCACCCACGTCGACCGCCGCAGCGTGTGCGGCCGGGCCGCATCCCTGATGACGAACGCGTCCCGCGCGTCGGTCTTCGCGCGGCCGGGGTGGAGATCGGCGGTGCGGCGCATGGCCGGACCTGGCAGGTAGGCCACCCGGTGGCCACAAGACCGCGCCACCGCGACCGGCAACGCGCCGATCGTGGCCGGCTGATCGACCACGACCAGCAGCGGGCCTCGCGCAGCGAGCTTGTCGAACAACGCCCGAAACCTCGGCTCGCTGTTGGGCAACGGCCCATCATGCACCCGCTTCCCAACCAGGTCCAGGTCGACCGCGTGATGCTCGCCCTTACCCACGTCCAAGCCGAGAAGGACCTTAAACCCGCCGTTCATCCACCATGCTGTTCGCGCGCTGCGGTGGTCGCCGATCGAGCATCGACGGCCGGCACCCACGTTACGACGAGACCTACCCAACAGGCGGCCGTGTCCCTATCAGCGGTCCCTCGATGCCACCAGATTCGGTGACATCACCCCCGGATCATGGGTTCGACTGGGGGCGTTAGTCATGCCGGACCTGGCGACCACGACTCCTTGATCAGGAGCTACGAAAAAGGTAACGAGGGGTGTGCCCGGGCGTGACGGTTCGCGATGCCTGGTTGTGTTGCGGAGGCGGCGGCGCGTTTCGTTGTGTCGGGCCACTTTGGCTCTTGCGGGCCGCGGGTTGGACATCGGGCTGGCTTTGATCGGCGGCCGCCGCTCCTCGTCATCGAGCCACGGCCCGGCCCGCTTACCGGCAGCCACTATCCGACCCCATTGGCCTACGAGCCAGCCGCGGCGAGGTCGAAGGTCACGTCGGTCAGGTCCGACGACCGCTCCCACAACGCGCGTGCCACCTCGGGATCCCGCGCCGCGTTCGATGAGCTCACGAGCTTCGGGTGGCCGTGCTGGCCGGACAACCCGCCCGGCCCGGCGAAGCTTCCGCCCGGAACGTCGGCCACCGCGGCGAACAGGGTCGGCAGCGCGCCCATCTCCGCGCTCTGCGCCACCAGCCGGTTCGCCACCGCCATCAACCGGTCCTGAAACGACTCCGTGTGCGACTGCAGGTTCGTCGACGCGTAACCGGGGTGCGCCGCCACGGCGCGCAGGGGGGAGCCGGCGTCGGTCAGACGGCGGGTCAGTTCGTGAGTGAACAGCAGGTTCGCCAGCTTGGACTGCCCGTACGCCCGCCACCGGGAGTACCGCCGGCGCGTCCAGTTCAGATCGTCCAGCGTGATGCGGCCGATCCGGTGCGCCTCGCTCGACACCGTCACCACGCGGTCGCGTATCCGGGGGAGCAGCAGGCCCGTCAGCGCGAAGTGGCCCAGGTGGTTGGTGCCGAACTGCATCTCGAAGCCGTCCGCCGTGCGGCGGTGCGGGGTGGCCATCACGCCGGCGTTGTTGATCAGCAGGTCCACGTCATCGGTCACCGAGTTGGCGAAGGTGCGGACCGAGGCCAGGTCGGCGAGGTCGAGCGCGCGGACCTCGACGTCGCCGGAGAGCCCGGCCGCGGCGGTCGTGCCCTTCGACACGTCGCGGCAGGCCATGATCACCCGCGCTCCCGCACGAGCCAGCTCGCGAGCCGTGACCAGCCCGATTCCGCTGTTCGCCCCGGTCACCATCGCCGTGCGTCCACTTTGGTCTGGGACGTCCTGTGCGGTCCATTTCGCCATGACGGCACTCTAGTCAAAGGCATACTCGACGGTGTGACGCTCAACCACTATTGGTTCCGGGACGTCTGGTCGGTCTCCGCCACCGCGGCCCGGGTCTTCGACGCGCTCGTCGATCTCGCCAACTGGCCCCGCTGGTGGCCGGACGTCCGTTCCGTGCACAAGATCGACGACGGCACCGCCGAGCTCACCTGCCGTGCGCTCCTGCCCTACGCCCTCACCTTCCGCGTGCACCGCGCCGAGCAGGACCACACCGCCGGGCTGCTCCGCGTCGTCATGACCGGCGACCTCGAGGGCTCCTGCACGGGCGTCGTCGGTGCCCATCACACCGGCTCGCGGCTCGACATCGACCAACGCGTCGTGGTCAACAAGCGCCTCCTGCGCACCTTCGCGCCCATCGCCCGGCCGCTCTTCCGCGCCAACCACGCCGCCATGATGTGGCGCGGCCAGCGTGGCCTGCGTGGCTACCTAGCGCCAGGATCCCAGCACCGTCCGGACGTCGGCACGTAGCCGCTGCGTCAGCCGCCCGTTCGGCGCCAGCGCCCAGTCCAGCTGTGCCCCGTGGGCCAGGCTCGCCACGATCCGGGCCGCGCGGGCCGGCGGGGGTGCGCCGGGCAGCGCGGCCGCCGCGAGCAGTGAGCCCAGGACCTCGCATACCCGGGCACGCAGCACGGCGAGGCCCTCGCGCAGCTTCGGGTCGCTCATGTCGACCCCCAGCTGCGCCAGGTGGTTGGTGGTCGTCGCCGGGTCGGCCACGCCCTCCGCGGTGACCAGTACCGCCGCCACGATCGACGCGACCGGGTCGGCGTGCCGGGCCGCGGCCGCGCGCATCCGCTCCGCCACGTCGTCCGACGCCGCCGTCATCATCGCCAGCAGCAGGCCGTGCTTCGAGCCGAACCGGCCGGACACCGTGCCGACGGCGACACCCGCGTCCGCCGCCACCTGCGCCAGCGTGAAGCCCGGCCCGTGCCGGCCGATCGCCCGGCCGCAGGCCGCCATCAGCTCGTCGTCGGAGATCTTGCGCGGCCGGCCCACCGAATTATTGAACCACGAATCATAAAGTCGTAGTATCCGAATGACGGTTCAAAAAAGGGAGCGCGATGGCAACCTGGCAGGAGATCGAGAAGGAGGCGCCGGAGTTCGCCGAGCGGGTGCGTGCCGTGTTCGGCGCCGGTACCAACAAGACCATCGCCACGTTGCGCGCCGACGGCTCGCCCCGGATCAGTGCCTCGGAGCTCGACTTCGCCGACGGCGAGGTCACGTTCGGCATGATGGGCGGCTCGATGAAGCTGCGCGACGTCCGGCGGGACGGCCGGATCGCGGTGCACAGCCCGACCCTCGAGCCACCCAAGGAGGGCGGCTGGTCCGGCGACGCCAAGCTGGCCGGCCGCGCCGTGGAGATCCCGGCACCGCCGGACAACCCGCACGAGGGCGCCGGCTTCTTCCGGATCGACATCACCGAGGTCGCGCTGACCTACCTCGGCGAGCCGGCCGACCACCTCGTGATCGAGTCGTGGCACCCCGGCCGCGGCCACCGCCGCCGGACCCGGACCTGAGACCGGCCGCCGTGATACGGCCAGGCTGGCCGGCCCGAGCCGCGCTACCAGTGGGACCCGGCATAAGTCGGGCGATCAGGCCGTTCTGCTAATCTGTAGGACGCGACCAGCCTCGTGCCAACGAGGCCGCGAAGTGGAGCCCCGCTCCCACCCGAGTCACCGCAGGTGGCCGGGTTCCGGTCGCCGCGGCCGGTGTCGCTCGTCGACTCCGGTGGCGGTGTCTCGACAACCAGTGTCGAGGATCGGTCGGAAGCGGGCCCCGCGCACCCACAGTGTGCGGGGTTCGTGCTGTGTGTGGGGTTTCGGGACGCGGGTGTCGCCAGAACAGAGAACTCGGCCCGAGGAGGCCCCATCAGCTCCGACACACGTATCAATGACCGCATCCGAGTCCCGGAGGTCCGACTGGTTGGACCGAACGGAGAGCAGGTCGGGATCGTGCGCATCGAGGACGCACTTCGACTGGCTCAGGAGGCGGACCTGGACCTCGTGGAGGTTGCCCCCCAAGCACGACCGCCGGTCTGCAGGCTCATGGACTACGGCAAGTACAAGTACGAGAGCGCGCAGAAGGCGCGGGAGTCCCGCCGAAACCAGCAGCTCACCGTGATCAAGGAGCAGAAGCTCCGCCCGAAGATCGACACACACGACTACGAGACCAAGAGGGGCCACGTCATGCGGTTCCTCGAGCACGGGAACAAGGTCAAGGTGACGATCATGTTCCGTGGCCGCGAGCAGTCCCGGCCGGAGCTCGGCTTCCGCCTGCTGCAGCGCCTCGCCGACGACGTGGCCAACCTCGGCTTCGTCGAGGCGGCGCCGAAGCAGGACGGCCGAAACATGATCATGGTGCTGGCGCCGCACAAGACGCAGAAGACGCGGCCCAAGGCGAGCGCGGGCACCGACACGAACTGACCGGCCGGAGCGTCCGGCAAGGACACGGAGCGACCTGAGACGACGCTCCGGTAGACGAGCACGAGGACTGACATGCCAAAGAACAAGACCCACTCCGGCACGGCGAAGCGGATCCGGATCACCGGCAGGGGGAAGCTGCGCCGGCAGAAGGCCGGCATGCGGCACAAGCTGGAGAAGAAGCCCAGCACACTGACCCGGCGCCTGTCCGGCACGACCGAGGTCGCCCCGCAGGACGTCAAGCGCATCAAGAAGCTGCTCGGCCGTTGAGTCGCATTCCTTTCCATGACCACCCGGGCAGCGTTCGCGCCGCCCTCTAGATCGACAGGATTGAACCGTGGCACGCGTCAAGCGGGCGGTCAACGCCCACAAGAAGCGCCGGACGACCCTCGAGCTGGCCAGTGGCTACCGGGGTCAGCGCTCGCGGCTGTACCGCAAGGCGAAGGAGCAGATGCTCCACTCGCTCAACTACGCCTACCGGGACCGCCGGGCCCGCAAGGGTGACTTCCGCCAGCTGTGGATCACCCGCATCAACGCCGCGGCTCGTCAGAACGGCATGACCTACAACCGCTTCATCCAGGGTCTCAAGGCAGCCGGTGTCGAGGTGGACCGCAAGATCCTCGCCGAGCTCGCGGTCAACGACCCCAACGCCTTCGCGGCGCTGGTGGACGTGGCCCGCGAGAAGGCCGACCCGCAGGGCAAGGCTTCCTGAACCCGCAGGTGACGCGACCCGGGGACGGTCCTTTCACGGAGAGGACGCCCCGGGTCACTGCTGCTCGGGCCCTGACCAGGCGCGCCGGCCGGGTCAAGGCCGGCCGCTTCCTCGCCGAGGGCGCCCAGGCCGTGCGCGAGGCGCTGCGCTGGAGCATCGCCGGACGCGGCGTCGTGCACGAGGTGTTCGCCGTGTCGATGCCCGGCGACCTCGCGGCGCTGGCCGCCGAGGCCGGCGTGCCGGTGTCGGCGGTGACCGAGCGCGCCGCGGCCGGCCTGTCCGAGACGGTCACACCGCAGGGCGTCGTCGCCGTCTGCGACCTCGTCGACGTCCCGATCGACACCGCGCTCGCCGGATCGCCACGGCTGGTCGCCGTGCTGGCCGGCGTGTCCGACCCCGGCAACGCGGGCACCGTGATCCGCGTGGCGGACGCGGCCGGCGCCGACGCCGTGGTGCTGGCGGGCCACGCGGTCGACCCGCACAACGGCAAGTGCGTCCGCGCGTCCACCGGCAGCGTGTTCCACCTGCCCGTCTCGCGCGCGCCGGTCGCCGAGGTGCTCGACGCGTGCCGCGCCGCGGGTCTGCGGCTGGTCGCGGCCGACGGGCACGCCTCCGACGACCTGATGTCCGACACCGGCCTGGCCGGCCCGACCGCGTGGGTCTTCGGCAGCGAGGCGCACGGCCTGCCCGACGACGTCGTCGCCACGCTGGACCACGCGCTGCGCGTCCCGGTCTACGGCGACGCGGAGAGCCTCAACCTCGCGACCGCGGCCGCCGTCTGCCTGTACGCCACGGCCTGGCGGCAGCGAGCGCCGCGCTCAGGGTAGGTTCTGGGCACTCGAGCGACTGGGGGGTGGCCCGATGGGCCGGTTCGCGACATCGTGGCGGATGTTCAAGGCGTCGTGGCACGTACTGCACTCGCGCAAGGAGCTGGCCGTCTTTCCGGTCCTCTCCGGGGTCGCGGGCCTGCTGGTCGCGGTCGTCTTCCTGACCCCGGCCGTGTTCACGATCGACTTCGACAGCGGGTCGACGACCCCCGCCACGTACCTGCTGCTGCTCGCCTTCTACCTCGTCTCGGCCTATGTCGCGATCTTCTTCAACACCGCGCTGATCTCGCAGGCCAACGTCGCGCTGACCGGCGGCGACCCGAGCGTGGCCGGCGGGCTGCGGGTGGCCGGCGCCAACTGGCTGCGGATCCTGCCGTGGGCGCTGCTGTCCGCCACCGTCTCGCTGGTGCTGCGGGCGATCGAGGAGCGGCTGGGCTTCCTCGGCCGGATCGTCATCGGGCTGATCGGCATGGCGTGGACCCTCGTCACCTACCTGGTGCTGCCGGTGCTGGTGCTCGAGCGGACCGGCGCCCGCGACGCCATCCGCCGCTCGGCGACCATGTTCCGCGGCACCTGGGGCGAGAACGTGCTGGGCAACGCCGGCATCGGCGTGTTCGGGTTCCTGCTGTTCCTGCCGTGCGTCCTGCTCGTCGGGCTGGGCACCGCGGCCGGCGGCGCGACGTTGCTCGCCTGCGTGATCATCGCGGTCGGGTGGGGCCTGCTCGTCGCGATCATCATCGCCGCGCTGTCCGGGATCTACCGGACCGCGCTGTACCGCTACGCCGCCGACGGCACCTCGGCGGCCGCGTTCGCCGACACCGACCTCGGTCACGCCTTTCCGCCACGACGTCGCTGACCACGGCACATTTTCGGACGTCACGGAAACTGCGTGTGAGGCGATTCATCCGATCACCTAGGATCACAGTGCTCGGGGTAGGCACAGCCGTCTCGCCCACGGGCAACCATTGCCACCATTCCCGGGAGCTGTTCACCCATCATGTCCGCCGCTAACGACTCCTACGATCCCAAGCAGGTCGCGGCGCTCGCGCCGGAGACGCTGCAGGCCGCCGTCGAGCGGGCGCGCAAGGAGTTCTCGGCCGCGGCTGACCTGGACGCACTGGCGGCCGTCAAGCCCGCCCACCTCGGGGACAAGGCGCCGCTGATGATCGCCCGCCGCGAGATCGGCGCGCTGCCACCGAACGCGCGCTCCGACGCGGGCAAGCGGGTCAACGAGGTACAGAAGGTCGTCCGCGAGGCGTTCGACGCGCGCCGCGCGGAGCTCGAGGCCGAGCGTGACGAGCGGGTGCTGTGCGAGGAGGGCGTGGACGTCACGCTGCCCTGGGACCGTGTCCCGCGCGGCGCCCGGCACCCGATCACCACGCTCTCCGAGCGGATCGCCGACGTGTTCGTCGGGATGGGCTACGAGATCGCGGAGGGGCCCGAGCTCGAGACCGAGTGGTTCAACTTCGACGCGCTGAACTTCAAGAAGGACCATCCGGCGCGGACCATGCAGGACACGTTCTACGTCGCGCCCGCGGACTCGGGCCTGGTGCTGCGCACGCACACCTCGCCGGTGCAGATCCGCGCGCTGCTCGAGCGCGACCTGCCGGTGTACGTCGTCTGCCCCGGCCGCACGTTCCGTACCGACGAGCTGGACGCCACCCACACGCCGGTGTTCCACCAGGTCGAGGGGCTGGCCGTGGACAAGGGCCTGACCATGGCGCATCTCAAGGGCACGCTGGATGCCTTCGCCCGCGCCATGTTCGGCGACAAGGCCAAGATCCGCCTGCGCCCGTCGTACTTCCCGTTCACCGAGCCCTCCGCCGAGCCGGACGTGTGGTTCGAGGAGAAGAAGGGCGGCCCGGGCTGGGTCGAGTGGGGTGGCTGCGGCATGGTGAACCCCAACGTCCTGCGGGCCTGCGGGGTCGACCCGGATGTCTACTCCGGCTACGCGTTCGGCATGGGCATCGAGCGGACCCTCCAGTTCCGCAACGGCATTCCGGACATGCGGGACATGGTGGAGGGCGACGCCCGGTTCACCGTGCCGTTCGGCACCGAGGCGTCCTGAGCGCCGCCGACACATCTGTTCGTAGTTACCGAAAGGACAACCCGGTGCGGGTTCCCGTCAGCTGGCTCACCGAGCACCTCGAGACGGACGAGAGGTTCACCGCGGAACAGCTCGCGGACGCCTTCGTTCGGGTCGGCATCGAGGTCGAGGAGGTCACCCCGCTCGGCGAGGTGACCGGTCCGGTCGTGGTCGGCCGGGTGGCCGAGATCGAGGAGCTCACCGAGTTCAAGAAGCCGATCCGCTACTGCATGGTCGAGGTCGCCGAGCCCGACGACGGCCCGGACGACGCGGGCGAGCCGCGGATGCGCGGGATCGTTTGCGGCGCAACGAACTTCGTGGAGGGTGACCTGGTGATCGTCGCCCTGCCCGGTGCCGTGCTGGCCGGCGGGTTCGCGATCTCGGCGCGCAACACCTACGGCCGGGTCAGCGACGGCATGATCTGCTCGGTCCGCGAGCTGGGCCTCGGCGACGACCACACGGGCATCCTCGTGCTGCCCAGCGGCGAGGCCGGCGCCGGTGACGACGCGATCGAGCTGCTCGGGCTGGACGAGTCGGTCATCGAGCTGTCGATCACGCCCGACCGCGGGTACGCGTTCTCCGTGCGCGGCCTGGCCCGCGAGCTGGCGTGCGCGCTGGACGTGCAGTACCGCGACCCGGCGGCGATCGACGTGCCGGTCGCCGAGGGCGACGCGTTCCCGGTGGAGATCGAGGACACCGAGGGCTGCCAGCGGTTCGTGGCCCGCCGGGTCACCGGTGTCGACCCGACCGCGCCGACGCCGTGGTGGGTGCGCCGCCGGCTGCTGCTCGCCGGCATCCGGTCGATCTCGCTGACCGTCGACGTCACCAACTACGTGATGCTCGAGACCGGCCAGCCGATGCACGCGTTCGACACCCCGTCGCTCAAGAGCCGGATCGTCGTGCGGCGGGCCGCGAAGGGCGAGAAGCTGACCACGCTGGACGACATCGAGCGTGAGCTCGACCCCGACGACATCGTCGTGTGCGACGAGTCCGGGCCGGTGTCACTGGCCGGCGTCATGGGCGGTGCGACCAGCGAGGTGCGCACGGACAGCACGGACATCCTGCTCGAGGCCGCCATCTGGGACCCGGCGTCGATCGCCCGCGCGGTGCGCCGGCACCGGCTGCCGAGCGAGGCGGCCAAGCGGTTCGAGCGCTGCGTCGACCCGCTGCTGCCGCCGGCCGCCCTGGAGCGGGCCGCCCGGTTGCTGCGCGACCACGCCGACGGCAGCATCCAGCCCGGCCGCAGCGACGCCGGCGCCGCCCGCCCGCTGCCGACCGTGACGATGGCGATCAGCCTGCCCGACCGGGTCGCCGGCATCAGCTACGAGCGGGGCGTGACCGTGCGGCGGCTGAACCAGATCGGCTGCGGCACCGAGGTCGGCTCCGCGGACAACGGCACGCCGATCGTCAAGGTGCAGCCGCCGAGCTGGCGGCCGGACCTGGCCGAGCCGGCCGACCTGGTCGAGGAGGTGCTGCGGCTCGAGGGCTACGACACCATCCCGTCCGAGCTGCCCGCCGCGCCACCCGGCACGGGGACCACCGCCGCGCAGCGCCGCCGCCGAACGGTGGCCCGGGCGCTCGCGGAGGCCGGGTACATCGAGGTGCTGCCGTTCCCGTTCGTCTCCCCGGCCGTATGGGACTCCCTCGGCCTGGCCCCCGACGACAGCCGTCGGCGCACGGTGTCGCTGCTGAACCCGATGGAGGCCGACCGCAGCGAGCTGGCCACCACGCTGTTGCCGAGCATGCTCGACGTGCTGGTGCGCAACGTCTCCCGAGGGACGCGCGACGTCGGCTTGTTCCACATAGGACAGGTTGTGTTGCCGAAGGGGAGGCAGGTGCCCGTGCCGTCGGTCGGCGTGGCCGGTCGCCCGAGCGACTCGGAGCTGGCGAGCCTGCACGCCGCGCTGCCCCAGCAGCCGACCCACGTGGCCGTCGTGCTCTCCGGGCACCGCGAGCGTGCGGGCTGGTGGGGTCCCGGCACCCCGGCGAGCTGGGCGGACGCCGTGCGCGCGGCGCAGCTCGTCGCCGAGGCATCCGGGGTGACGCTGACCGTGCGGTCCGGCGAACTCGCCCCGTGGCATCCGGGCCGGTGCGCGCAGCTGCTGGTCGGCGAGCTGCCGGTCGGCTATGCCGGCGAGCTGCACCCCAAGGTCGTCGACCGGCTGGGCCTGCCGAAGCGCACCTGCGCGATGGAGCTGAAGCTGGACGGGCTGCCGCTCGTGGAGCGCCGGCCCGCGCCCGCGCCGTCGCCGTACCCGCCCGTGCTGCTGGACGTGGCGTTGGTCGTCGACGTGTCCGTGCCGGTCGCCGAGGTTGCCGGCGCGCTGCGCAACGGCGGCGGAGACCTGCTCGAGGACCTGAGCCTGTTCGACGTGTTCACCGGTGAGCAGGTCGGCGGGGGCAAGCGGTCGCTCGCCTACGCGCTCCGGTTCCGGGCTCCGGACCGGACTCTGACCGTCGAGGAGGCGACCGCCGCGCGGGACGCCGCCGTGGCCGCGGCGGGGGCGCGGTTCGGGGCGACGCTGCGCGCCTGAGCTTGTTGTTTAATCAGGTAGCGTCGGTGCGGGCATGCCCAGGCGCGGGCCTGGGATCGGTGCACCCACGCCTGACTCACCGCGGCCCCTGGCTGGACCACGACGGCGAACTGCCTCTTGTCGAGGGCACCGCGATCCGTTTCCAGGTCGAACATCTGCCTGGCGACCGGGACCCCAAACCGGTGTGGCTGTGGTCCTCGGTCACCGACGCCAGCGCCGAACTGGTCGACCTGCTCTGGCAGGCATTCCTGCGCCGATTCGACCTCGAACACACCTTCCGGCTGTTCAAGCAGACCCTGGGATGGACCCGCCCCAAACCGCGCGCGCCCGAATCAGCCGACCGCTGGACGTGGCTGATCCTGGCCATCCACACACAACTGCGGCTGGCCCGCCCCACCGTCGAGGATCACCGCCGGCCTTGGGAGAAACCGGTCACCAAGCCCCGCCGACTGACTCCCGCCCGCGTCCGGCGAGGGTTTCGCAACCTCCGCCCAACAACCACTCACCCAGCAGCCACACCGAAACCATCCCGACCCGGTCCTGGACGCCCACTCGGCGCGACGAACCACAAACCAGCGCCCCGTCACAACATCGGCAAGACCGTCAAACGTAACCTCAGCCTCGAACAACACCAAAGCCACCCAGGTCAAACAACAAGCTGAGCCCGGACTCCCTCCAGTCAGGTGTGCGTGCGGTTCAGGGGTAGCCAGCCGACGGCGTGCGCCACCGCCTTGTCCACCTCGAACAGGCGGCACACCGCCTGACCCACCCGGCCCCTCGTGACCGCGCCCGTGCTCTCGAAGCTCTCGCCCAGGGCGGCGAAGTCGTCGCTGTCGGTGGCCACGTCCCGGTACGTGATCCACTCCCGGCCGCCGTCCTCGGTCAGAACGGCGGCGCCGAACTCCGTCGAGGGTGCCGGCACACGGTACTCGGCCAGGTGGAACGCCGTGCACGAGTGAAAGCCCACGCCCAACAGCAGCACCCGCGCGCCGGCACGCTCCAGCGCGGCGAGCGGGGAGTGCTCACCGAGATGGCTGTCCAGCCGGTGCTCGGCCATCAGCTCGCGGGCGGCCGGGCCGACCGCCGCGAACGACGCGTGCGGATGGTTGCTGCGTACGGCGCCCGGCCACAGCCGGACCAGCTCGCCGATCGCGCCGATGCCGATGCTCGGCGTGATCCGTGGGTCGAAGGCGGGCATCGTGTCCCGGATGACGGGCCACCACTCCTCGGGCACGGGAGGACGTGACCAGTGCCGGGGGTCCGAGTTGCCCATCGTCTGGGTCGGGGCCACCAGCGTGCCCTCGGGCCCGAGCGCGTCGAGCAGCGCCTGGACGACCGCGACCGCGCCGCCGCAGACCCAGCCGAACGAGCTCAGCGAGGCGTGTACGAGCACCGTCTCGCCCTGGCGCACGCCGAGCCGCGTGAGTTCGGTGGCGATGGTGGCGCGAGTCTGGGGTCCTGCTGGCATGCCTCCATCTTGCCGGGATCAAAGGTGTTTGGTCGCCTCCCTCCGGGACAGCGGCGACAGTGCCGGGTGGGCGTCGACGAACGCGCGCACCCACGCGGGCTCGGTGCGCGCGAACTGCCGCAGCGCCCAGCCGATGCCCTTGCGGATGAAGAACTCCCGGTCGCCGAGGTTGGCCTCGATGCTGTGGGTGAGCAGCTTCGTGTCGGTGTCCTCCTTGGACCCGAGCTGGCAGATGATCGACGTGCGGCGGCGCCACAGGTCGGCGTCGGTGGCCCACCGCCACAGCACGGGAGTGACCGTGTCGCGGTAGGCCCGCAGTAACGGCCCGACCCGCCGGCTCGCCACGTCGTCCACATAGTCCCACCAGGCGCCGGTGACGATCAGCTCCTCGTACATCGGCAGCAGGCCGGGCTCCTGCCAGCCGGCGTAGCGGCGGTGCCCGGTGAGGTCGATGGCCAGGTATCGCTCCTCCCGGTACTCCGCGGCCCGCCACAGCGACAGCACCGTGGCCCGCCATGCGTCCACATCGGACAGTGGGTGCTCGGCGACCAGGCGTCGGACCAGTGCGCGGCGCTCCGGCGAGGGCACTCCGCGAAAGGGCATCTCGGACTTCATGTACCGCCGCATGTCCGGCGCCTTGCGCGGGTCGGCCAGCTCGGCCAGCCCACCGCGGGCGGCTGCGAGCAACGGTGCGGAGGCGATGGCGGGTGTGTCCATGACCGGGAAGCTACGCGGGACCACCGACAGAATGTCGTGTCCGGTAACCGACGCGTCGCGGAGCGTGCGGTCACGATCTTATAAATCGACGGATGGCGTATTCCCTAGCGGGGGTGCTGCGGGCAGGCTCTGCCGGTGTCCCTGAGCAGGACGGGATCCCAGGGACGACAAGTAGAAGAAAAGGGGCAAAGTGAACAGACTCGTTGCCGTCACGGCGGCGGCGGTTGTTGTGGTCGGCGGGTTGGTCGTCGCTCCACTTGCGACTGCCGACCAGACCGAGCCCGCCAGCAGTCACAAGGAGTACACACCGCCCCCCATCGAATGGGGTGAGTGCGAGAACCCGACCTTGGTCGAGGCGGGCGCTCAGTGCGGTTTTGTGGAGGTTCCGCTCGACTACAACAAGCCGAACGGTGAAAAAATCAAGCTGGCCGTGTCACGGGTGACCCACAAGGGCCCGGACGACGAGTACCAGGGCCCGATGCTCGTGAACCCGGGCGGCCCCGGTGGATCCGGCCTCATCTACGCGATCTTCGGGGACTTCGTCCCGAACGGCGCCGGTGACGACTACGACTGGGTCGGCTTCGACCCGCGCGGTGTCGGCTCCAGTCAGCCGTCGCTGAGCTGTGACCCCGAGTTCGACGGGTACAACCGGCCGTTCTACGTGCCGATCACCCCGGGTATCGAGCGCGCGTGGCTGAAGCGGTCCAAGAACTATGCGAAGGACTGCAAGCGGGCCGGCGGCAAGCTGCTCGACCACCTGACCACGATCGAAGCGGCCAAGGACCTGGACAGCATCCGCAAGGCGCTGGGTGCCGAGCAGATCAACTACTACGGGTTCTCGTACGGCACCTACCTCGGTCAGGTGTACGGCACGATGTTCCCGGACCGGTTCCGCCGCGTGGTCTTCGACGGCAACGTGAACCCGACGCGTGTCTGGTACGACGCCAACATCGACCAGGACATCGCGTTCGACCGCAACATCAAGGTCTACTGGGAGTGGGTCGCCAAGTACGACAGCATCTACCACCTGGGCGACACCGCCGCTGAGGTCGAGAGGCTGTACTACTCCGAGCAAACCAAGCTGCTGCGCAAGCCGGCGGCCGACAAGATCGGGCCGTCCGAGTGGACCGACATCTTCCTGTCCGCCGCGTACTACGTGTACGGCTGGGAGGACGTGGCCAACGCGTTCGCC
>NZ_JBOHGB010000159.1:0-15642 GCF_050699935.1 Actinophytocola sp. | reverse complement strand
TTCGCCGCGGTGGCCCGCAAGCGGTTCGATGGGAGTCTGAAAGGGACACTCACGCTCACGGCCGGGCTCGGGGGCATGGGCGGCGCGCAACCGCTTGCCATCACGATGAACGACGGCGTCGCGCTGTGCGTCGAGGTCGACCCGGCCCGCGCGCGGCGCCGGCTCGAGACCCGCTACCTCGACGAGCTGGCGTCCGACCTGGACGACGCGGTCCGCCGCGTGGAGAGCGCGAAGCGAGAGGGCCGGGCGCGCTCCGTCGCCGTGATCGGGAACGCGGCCGAGGTCGTGCCCGAGCTGCTGCGCCGCGGCGTCGAGGTCGACGTCGTCACCGACCAGACGTCCGCGCACGACCCGCTCGCGTACCTGCCGAAGGGCGTGGCGCTCGACGACTGGCACGACTACGCGGCGAAGAAGCCCGACGAGTTCACCGACCGCTCCCGCGACTCCATGGCCGAGCACGTCGACGCGATGGTCGGCTTCCTCGACCGTGGCGCGGAGGTGTTCGACTACGGCAACTCGATCCGCGGCGAGGCCAAGCTCGGCGGCTTCGACCGGGCGTTCGACTTCCCCGGCTTCGTGCCCGCCTACATCCGGCCGATGTTCTGCGAGGGCAGGGGCCCGTTCCGGTGGGCGGCGCTGTCCGGCGACCCAGCCGACATCGCGGCGACCGACCGGGCGATCCTGGAACTGTTCCCGGAGAACGAGTCGCTGGCCCGGTGGATCCGGCTGGCCGGCGAACGCGTTGCCTTCCAAGGACTTCCGGCCCGGATCTGCTGGCTCGGCTACGGCGAGCGGCACCTCGCGGGGGAGTGCTTCAACGACATGGTCGCAGGCGGTGACCTGTCGGCGCCGGTCGTGATCGGCCGCGACCACCTCGACTGCGGCTCGGTAGCGTCGCCGTACCGGGAGACCGAGGCGATGGCCGACGGCTCCGACGCGATCGCCGACTGGCCGCTGCTCAACGCGATGGTGAACACCGCGTCCGGCGCGACCTGGGTGTCCATCCACCACGGCGGCGGGGTCGGCATGGGCCGGTCCATCCACGCCGGCCAGGTCACCGTCGCGGACGGCTCGGTGCTCGCCGGCCAGAAGATCCAGCGGGTGCTCACCAACGACCCCGGCATGGGCGTCATCCGCCACGTCGACGCCGGCTACGACCGCGCCGAGGAGGTCGCCGCCGAGCGGGGCGTCCGGGTGCCGATGCCATGAAGGACGCCTTCCGGACGCCGGACGCCTGGAAGGACGCCTTCCAGGCGCTGAGCGAGGTGGGGGTCGATCGCCGCCGTGGCGGGTACTCGCGGCACGGGTTCGACCGCGCCGAGCTGGAGTTGCGCGCGTGGTTCACCGAGGAGGCGCTGCGGCGTGGGCTCGCGGTCCGCACCGACCGCAACGGGAACCTGTGGGCGTGGTGGGGCGAGCCGGGCCCGGACGCCGTGGTCACCGGCAGCCACCTGGACTCGGTGCCCGGCGGCGGCGCGTTCGACGGGCCGCTCGGCGTCATCGCCGCACTGGTCGCCGTGGACATGTTGCGCGCCAAGGGTTTCGCGCCCGCGAAACCGATCGCGATAGTCGTGTTCGCGGAGGAGGAGGGCGGCCGGTTCGGTGTGCCATGCCTGGGCTCGCGGCTGCTGACCGGCTCGATCGACGCGGACGCGGCGCGCCGGCTGACCGATCCGGACGGCGTCACGCTCGCCGAGGCGGTGACCGCGGCCGGGCTCGACCCCGCACGGCTGGGCCGGGACGACGAGGCGCTGGCCGCGGTCGGCCGGTTCGTCGAGCTGCACGTCGAGCAGGGTCGCGGGCTGGTCGACCTGGACGCGTCGGTGGGGGTGGCGAGCTCGATCCTGGCGCACGGCCGGTGGCGCTTCCGGTTCAGCGGCGAGGGGAACCACGCGGGCGCCACCCCGCTCGGCGACCGGCGCGACCCGATGCTGCCGGCGTCCGCGCTCGTCCTCGCCACCCGCCGCGTCGCGTCCGCCGTGGACGGTGCGCGGGCGACGGTCGGCCGGCTGGTGCCGAACCCGGGCGGAACGAACGTCATATCGTCCACAGTGGACGTTTGGCTGGACGCGCGGGCACCCGACGACGCGCGCACCCGCGCCGTGGTCGAGGAGATCACCGCGGCGGCGCGCTCGGCCGCGGCCGGGGAGGGCTGCGAGCTGACCGTCGCCGAGGAGTCCTACGGAGACACCGTGCACTTCGACACCGGCCTGCGCGACGAGGTGTCCGGTGTGCTGGGTGGCGTCCCGGCACTGCCGACCGGGGCGGGGCACGACGCCGGCATCCTCGCCGCGCACGTGCCGACCGCGATGCTGTTCGTGCGCAACCCGACCGGGGTGAGCCACGCGCCGGCCGAGCACGCCGAGCTCGCCGACTGCGTGGCGGGTGTGGAGGCGCTCGCCGCCGTGCTGGAACGGCTGGCCGGATGACGTCTTTCTGGTGCGAGTACGCGTGGCTGCCCGACGGCCCGCGCCCGGGCGTGCTCGTCGATGCCACGGACGCCATCGCCCGCGTGTCCACTGTGGATGATCCGCCGGCAGGCGCGTACCGGCTGGACGGGCTCGTGCTGCCGGGCTTCGCCAACGCCCACTCACACGCGTTCCACCGCGCGCTGCGCGGCCGCACGCACGCGGATGGCGGCACGTTCTGGACCTGGCGTAGCGCGATGTACCGGCTGGCGGCCCGGTTCGACCCGGACCGCTACCTGCGACTGGCGCGCGCGGTGTACGCGGAGATGGCCGTGGCCGGCGTGACGTGCGTCGGTGAGTTCCACTACGTGCACCACCCCGCGGGCGGTGGCCGCTACGACGACCCGAACGCGATGGGGGAGGCGCTGCGCCAGGCCGCGGCCGACGCCGGCATCCGCATCACGCTGCTGGACACGTGCTACCTGGCCGGCGGGATCGACACGCCACTCGCACCCGAGCAGGCACGCTTCTCCGACGGGTCCGCCGACGCGTGGGCGAAGCGGATCTCGGCGCAGCGTCCGGCGCCGCATGCCCGCGCGGGCGCGGCGATCCACTCGGTGCGTGCGGTGCCCCGCGCGGACCTCGCCGCCGTGGTCGGGGCGGCGGCGGGCCGGCCGCTGCACGTCCACCTCTCCGAGCAGCCAGCGGAGAACGAGGCGTGCCTGGCGGCCTATGGCGCGACGCCCGCCGACCTGTTGTACGAGGCGGGCGCGCTCGGCCCGGACACCACGGCGGTGCACGCTACCCATCTGTCCACACGGGACATCGAGCTGCTGGGCGGCTCGCGCACGGGTGTCTGCTTCTGCCCGACGACCGAGGCGGACCTGGCGGACGGCATCGGCCCCGCGCGCGAGCTGCACGCGGCCGGGTCGCCGCTGTCGCTGGGCAGCGACCAGCACGCGGTGGTGGACCCGCTGCTCGAGGCGCGGGCGCTAGAGCACGCCGAGCGGCTGCGTTCCGGGGCGCGCGGCCGGTTCACGCCGGCCGAGCTGGTCGCGGCGCTCACCTCGGCCGGCCAGGCGGCGCTGGGCTGGCCGATGGCCGGCCGGATCGCGCCGGGCGCGCCGGCGGACCTGGTGGCGGTGCGGCTGGACAGCGCACGGACGGCCGGGTGCGTGCCGTCCCAGGCCGGGTACGCGGCGACGGCGCAGGACGTGCACACGGTGGTCGCCGCGGGGCGGGTCATCGCACGGGACGGATGTCACGAGAAGCTGGGCGACGTGGGTGCCCTGCTGGGGCCGGCCATCGAGGAGCTGTGGGCGTGACTGTGCTGATCACCGGCATCGGGGAGCTGACGACCAATGTGGACGGTCCGCTGTCCGGCGCCGCGCTGGTGCTGGACGGTGACCGCGTGGTGTGGGTCGGGCCGGCCACGCGGGCGCCGGACGCCGACGAGCGCGTGGATGTCGGGGGGCGGGCGGTGCTGCCCGGGTGGGTGGACAGCCACACGCACCTCGTGTTCGCGGGTGACCGGACGGCGGAGTTCAACGCTCGGATGGCCGGGAAGCCTTACACCGCGGGCGGAATCGCGGTCACGGTCGGCGCCACGCGGGCCGCGTCGGACTCCGTGCTGGCGGCCGGGCTGCGCCGGCACGTCGCCGAGGCGGTGGCGCAGGGCACGACCTGCCTGGAGACGAAGACCGGCTACGGGCTGACCGTCGCCGACGAGCTGCGGTCGGCCAGGCTCGCGGCCGGGGTCGTCGACGAGGTGACGTTCCTCGGCGCGCACCTCGTGCCGGCCGGAGTGTCCAGGTCGGACTATGTGGCGCTGGTGCGCGGCGAGATGCTCGACGCGGTGGCGCCGCACGTGCGGTGGGCGGACGTGTTCTGCGAGACCGGCGCGTTCGACGAGGCGGCGTCGCGCGAGGTGCTGACCGCTGCGGCCGCGCGCGGGCTGGGCCTGCGCGTGCACGGCAACCAGCTCGGTCCGGGCCCCGGTGTCCGGCTCGCGGTCTCGCTGGGGGCGGCGAGCGTGGACCACTGCACGTACCTGACTTCGTCCGATGTGGACGCTCTGGCTTCGTCGTCCACCGTGGCCACCCTGCTGCCGGCGTGCGACCTGTCGACCCGCCAGCCGCTGCCGGACGCCCGCGCGCTGCTGGACGCGGGTGCGACCGTCGCGCTGGCGTCGAACTGCAACCCGGGCTCGTCGTACACCTCGTCGATGGCCTACTGCGTGGCGACGGCCGTGCTGCAGATGCGGATGTCGGTCGAGGAGGCCGTGCGCGCCGCGACCTGGGGTGGTGCGCGGGCGCTGCGCCGGTCGGACGTCGGGGTGCTGCGGGTGGGCGCGCGGGCGGACGTGCACGTGCTGGACGCGCCGTCGGTGACCCACCTCGCCTACCGGCCCGGGGTGCCGCTGACGCACGCGGTGTGGCGCGCGGGCGAGCGAGTCGGCTAGCGGATCCAGACTCCCAGGGCGCCGACGATCGCGACCACGACGAGGACGATCAGCACCACGACCGGCCAGGTCGGCCGGGTCGGCAGCGCCTCCTCGTCGGTGTCCTCGGGGTGCCCGCCGGGCAGGTCGGCGAACGGGTCGGGCCCGAACAGCACCGGATCCGGGCTCGACCCGGTACGCGGCGGCTCGCCGTTGGCTCGCGCCCGTTCGTCGCGGTCGTCGTTGCTCGCCACGGTGCTTCCCCTCATCCGCCTGACCGTCGGCCCATCATCGCGGAGACCCGCGCGTCGAGTCCAGCCGGGCGGCCGTGCCACTGATCGGTCACCCGCTCATCGTCCATGCCCGGTGACCACCCGCAGCGGTGCGCCGGTGGTGGTGCTCGCCCGGCCGTCCCGGTCCACCTCGACCGCCAGCGGGTGGCCGGCGACCCGCAGGCCCGTGACCCGCAGCGGGAACCAGGCGGCGAACGCCGGGGACGGGGCGACCGTGAGCGTGCCCGTCGGGACGTCCGCCGACAGGCCCAGCGCGGCGCCGATGAGCACCAGCGCGGCCGCCGCGGACCAGGCCTGCGGGCGGCACGCCCCCGGGTAGTCGAGCAGCGGGCCCTGCCCGGCCGACCAGCCGCCGTACAGCTCGGGCAGCCGGTGGCCGAACCGGGTGCCGGCGCGTACCAGGCCCGCGGCGAGCGCCGACGCGACCGCGGGGTGCCCGGCCCGTACCAGGCCGTCCACGGCGATCGCCGTGTCGTGGGGCCACACCGAGCCCGTGTGGTACCCGATCGGGTTGAAGAACGGGTGGTCGCCGTCCATCGTGCGCAGGCCGTAGCCGCTGTCGAGGTCGGCGAGGCGAGCGGCGACCGTGGACTCCTCCGCCGCGGACAGCAGGCCGGTGCCGAGCAGGTGGCCGAGGTTGGACGCGAGCGTGTCGACCGGACGACCGGCACCGTCGAGGGCCAGGGCCGGGAACCCGTTGACCCAGAACGACTTCCGGAACCGGTCGGCCAGGCCGGCGGCGAACGCGCGCGCCTCGCCGGCGCCAGGCCGCCCGAACGCGGTGAGCAGCGCGGCGGCGTCGAGCGCGGCGCGGTGCGCGTAGGCCTGCGCCTCGCTGAGCGCGACCGGCGGCGTGGCGATCCGCCCGGCACCGTCCTGCACGGCGTCGACCGAGTCCTTCCAGCCCTGGTTGGCCAGCCCCTGGCCGGATTCGTCCACATAGGACAGAAAGTCGTGCCGCAGGAGCCAGGCCAGCGCCCGGCGCATCGGGTCCAGCAGTGGCTCGACGTCGGCGGCCGGCAGGCCCCAGCGCCACGCGTCGTGCAGCAGGCTGATCCACAGCGGGGTCGCGTCGATCGTGCCGTAGTAGCACGGTGGCAGGCCGGGCGACCGCTCGATGCCGGCCGGCAGCTGGCGGATCTCGTGCAGGATCTTGCCGGGCTGCTCGGCGGTCTCCGGGTCGTCCTTCGTGCCCTGGCGGCGCGCGAGGGTGCGCAGCGTGCCGAGCGCGAGGTCGGTGCCGAGCGGCAGCGCGAACCGGGCGGCCCACAGCGAGTCGCGACCGAACAGCGTGAAGTACCAGGGCGTGCCGGCGCCGGCGAACCGGTCGGCCGGCGCGGCGGGATCGGCGAGCAGCAGCGCGCGCAGGTCGTCCAGGCCGGTCGCGACCAGCCCGTCCAGCTCGGGCTCGCGGCTCTCGACGGTCAGCGGGCCGAGGTCCCGGGTCAGCGGCGCGCGCACGACGGGGTCCTCCGTGGCGCTCGTCGCGGTGATCCTCAGCGTGACGGTGGCCGTGGCGCGGGCCGGCACCCGCAGGTCCCAGTCGAGCCGGACGTGGTCGGCGGCGAGCTCGACGCGGTCCGGTGTGCGGTCGGCGGCGGCCGTGGTGGTGCACGAGCCCGCGGCCCAGCCGGCGAGCGCACCGTCGGTCTGGTGCGGTGTCACCGGGGTCGTGGGCCGGCCGTGGCGGAACGCGAGGATCGGCGCCAGGTCGGCGGCCAGCCGGACGCTCACCGTGGCGGCGACCTCCGTACGTGCGTCGTTGACCAGCGCGATCGCCTCGGTCAGCGTGTCGGCCTCGACCCGGCGGCCGCGTTCGAGCCGCACGGTCGGGTCGCCGATGTCGTCGCCGAGCCCGATGACCGCGCCGACGAAGCGCGACGCGGCCGCCGACTCGGTCCAGTGACCGACCGGTGCCGCCGGCTCGCCGTCGACCAGCACGGTCAGCTCCGACAGGTGCCGTACGTCGGCGACCAGGAAGCCCTGCGCGCCACGTTGTCGCAGCTGGCCGTCCCGGTCCGACAGCACCGCGGCGGGCGCGCGGACCGCGGTCACGAGCTCGTGCGTGAACATCCGGTTCATCGTCCATCCCATCCTGGAGTTACTCCGGGCGTAGGTTGGCAATCATGGAGTACACGCAACTCGGCCGTAGCGGCCTGTCCGTATCCCGGCTGGTGCTCGGCACGATGAACTTCGGTCCCGAAACGTCCGAAGAGGACAGTTTCGCGATCATGGACAAGGCCCACGAGCACGGCATCAACTTCTTCGACACCGCGAACAGGTACGGCGGGCACAGAGGTACTGGCGTCACCGAGCAGATCATCGGCCGGTGGTTCGAGCAGGGCGGTGGGCGGCGGGAGCGCACCGTGCTCGCCACGAAGCTGTACGGCCCGATGGGCGACTGGCCCAACGAGGGCCTCCTGTCGGCGCTGAACATCCGGCGCGCCGCGGACGCGTCGCTGCGGCGGCTGCGGACCGACTACGTCGACCTGTACCAGATGCACCACATCGACCGGCGCACGCCGTGGGAGGAGATCTGGGAGGCCTTCTCCGTGCTGCGCCAGCAGGGCAAGGTGCTGTACTTCGGGTCGTCCAACTTCGCCGGCTGGCACCTCGCGCAGGCGCAGGAGGCCGCGCGGTCACGGCACTTCCTCGGGCTGGTCAGCGAGCAGTCGATCTACAACCTGCTGACCCGGTGGGTCGAGCTGGAGGTGCTGCCGGCGGCCCGGCACTACGGCATCGGCGTGATCCCCTGGTCGCCGCTGCACGGCGGTCTGCTCGGCGGTGTGCTGCGCAAGCTGCGCGAGGGCGGGGCGTCCCGCGGCGCGAGCGGCCGCGCGGCGAGCTCGATGGACCAGTACCGCGACGCGATCTCGTCGTACGAGAAGCTGGCCGCGGAGCTCGGGGTGGACCCGGCGGACCTCGGCATCGCGTGGCTGCTGCACCAGGAGGGTGTGACGGCACCGATCATCGGCCCGCGCACGCCGGCCCAGCTGGAGGGCTCGCTGCGCGCGGTGGACATCACGTTGGACGCGGACACGCTCGCCACGCTGGACGAGCTGTTCCCGCCACCGGCCCCCAACGGCGCCAAGCCCGCCCCCGAGGCCTACGCCTGGTAGCTCCGACCCGCGAGTCCCCCGCTTCCGCACGCGAGTCCCCCGTTCCCGCCGGGGACTCGCGGCCGGGAGTGGGGGACTCGCGGCTCAGGTGAGCAGCGGGCCGTTGCGCCGTTCGCAGTAGCCTTGCCGCCATGTCCGCCAATGCCAGGGGGTTGGCCTCCCGGATCCCACCGGAGCTGCTGGTGTGCTCGATCCACCGGGCCGCCGACGGCACGGGACGACGGCCGCTCATGTCAGGGCTGTCCGGGAGGTACCCGCCGAAGCAGCTGCTGAGGCGGCGCGGGTTCGTGCTCGACGATCTCCGGTCTCCGTATCCGCAGCGGGCGGACCGCGCCGAGGCCGGTCAGCTGCTGACGTGGCAGGAGCCCCCCGAGCCCCAGACCGTTGATCGGTTCTGGCGGGACCTGCCGGCGCCACGGAAGCTGTGGACGAAGGCTCTCCGGACCGGCTTCGTATGGGCCGACAACCTGTACTGGGCGTGGTCGCACAGCAGGTCCCACCTACCCGTGCTGGCCACGTTCGTCGACTTCTCCGGCCACTGGCTCGGGATGATCTGGATCGCGTGGTGCGACACCATCCAAACGGAGTGTCTGACCTACACCCCGGATCACCAGCTGTGGACGCTCGAGACCACGTGCCGGCCGCAACGGTGCGACCGCGACGACTGCGACGGCGCGGCGACCGGTGCCGCCGCCGTGGACATCCTGCGCGTGTTGTGGAACAAGGGAATGGACGAGTGTCCGGACGTGCCACGGGAGCTCGTCATCGCCGACGAGCACGTCACGCGTCATCCCGGGCCGAGCGTCCAGGAGGCGATCGAGACCCTCGCGACGTTCTTTCTCGTCGCGGAGGAGGAGGACCGGCTGAAGATCACGTCGGCCGGCGAGACCTGGCTGCTGGCGCATGAACGGATCGGTGACAAGGAACTGCTGGAGGATGCGTTGCCGAAGGAGCGCAGCAACAAGATCAAGGCGACGTTCCACGGAGCCGTGGTGAACTCCACCGTCGCCATCAGCGGTGCGACGGTCGGGGACCAGACGCTCGTCGTGTTCGACGAGACACAGCGCCGTACCTGGCGCGAGCTCGCCGACGCGATCGAGGCGGAGCGTGCTGGAGTCGAGCTGACGGAGGCCGACGACGCCGAGCTGGACGAGGCGCTGGCCGCGCTCCGCGACGCGGCCGACGAGGCGAAGACCACCGACCCGGGGCGGCTGCGCCGTGCGCTGCGCACGGTCGCCCGGCTCGGCGGTGGCCTCCTCCTGGGTGTCACCGGCAACGCGTTGTACGAAAGCGCCAAGGCCATGCTCGGCTGACCCGCGAGGTCAGTCGTCGTCGTCGCGGGCCAGGTAGGTGGCCAGGCGTTCCACGGCGGTCTCGAACTCCGGGTTGGCGTCGACGAAGGCACGCATCTTGGCGGCCAGCCAGGACAGCGTGACCTCCTCGTCGCCGCGTCTGTCCTCGAGCTCCTCGAGGCCTCGGTCGGTGAAGTACATTGCGCTAGGCGAACGCCTTCTCGATGATCTCCCGCTGCTCGACCTCGTGCACCTTGCCCGAGCCGGCCGACGGCGCGGACATCACGCGGCGGGACACCCGCGTCACGCGCGGCAGCTCGGGGTAGAACTCCGGCAGGTGCAGCCCGTAGAACGGCCACGCGCCCTGGTTCGCCGGCTCCTCCTGGACCCAGCGGACATCCGTGAGGTGCGGGTACCGCTCGAAGATCGCGCCCAGCCGCTTCACCGGCACCGGGTAGAGCTGCTCGATGCGCACCAGCGCCACGTCGGTCAGCCCGCGCTTGTCCCGCTCGGCGGCCAGCTCGTAGTACAGCTTGCCGTACACCAGCAGCAGCTTGCGGACCGCCGACGGGTCGGTGACCGACGTGTCGTCGAAAACCGAGTTGAAGCGGGACTCCTCGGTGAAGTCCTCGACCGAGCTGATCGCCGCCTTGTTGCGCAGCATGGACTTCGGCGTGAACACGACCAGCGGCCGGGCCACTCCGTCCAGCGCGTGGCGGCGCAGCAGGTGGAAGTAGTTCGCCGGCGTGGACGGCACGACCACGGTCATCGAGCCCTCCGCGCACAGCTGCAGCCAGCGCTCGATGCGGCCCGACGTGTGGTCGGGACCCTGACCCTCGTGCCCGTGCGGCAGCAGCATCACCACGTCCGAGGTCTGGCCCCACTTGGCCTCGCTGGAGGAGATGTACTCGTCGATCACCGACTGCGCGCCGTTGACGAAGTCGCCGAACTGCGCCTCCCACAGCACCAGCGCGTCCGGGTTGGCCACCGAGTAGCCGTACTCGAAGCCCAGCGCCGCGTACTCCGACAGCGCCGAGTCGTAGACGAGGAACCGGCTCTGCTCCGGCGCGAGGTTCTGCAGCGGCAGGTACTCCCGCCCGGACTTGCGATCGATCAGCACCGCGTGCCGCTGGACGAACGTGCCGCGGCGCGAGTCCTGGCCGGCGAGCCGCACCAGGTGGCCCTCCAGGTTGAGCGAGCCGAACGCCAGCAGCTCCGCGAACGCCCAGTCGATGCCGCCGTCGCGGGCCATCTTCGCGCGCCGCTCCAGCACCGGCTTGACCCTCGGGTGCGGCGAGAATCCGGCCGGCAGGTCCACATGCGCGTCGGCGATCCGCTGCAGCACGTCACGGGTGATCGAGGTCGGCAGCTTCGCCGGCACCTGCTGCTCGGACTCCACCGACGGGCTCGGCGCGACCGGGTGCTTCTCCAGCTCGCGCACCTCGTTGAACACGTGCTCGAGCTGGCTGGAGAAGTCCCGCAGGGCCTTCTCGGCCTCGTCGACGGAGATGTCGCCGCGGCCGATCAGCGCCTCGGTGTAGGTCTTCCGCACGCTGCGCTTCGCGTCGATGATGTCGTACATCGCGGGCTGGGTCATCGACGGGTCGTCGCCCTCGTTGTGCCCGCGCCGCCGGTAGCAGACCATGTCGATCACGACGTCCTTGTTGAACGCCTGACGGTAGTCCATGGCCAGCTGCGCCACCCAGTAGCACGCCTCCGGGTCGTCGCCGTTCACGTGGAACACCGGCGCCTGGATCATCTTCGCCACGTCGGTGGCGTACTGGCTCGACCGCGAGTGCTCCGGCGCGGTGGTGAAGCCGACCTGGTTGTTGATGATCACGTGCACGGTGCCGCCGGTGCGGTACCCGCGCAGCAGCGCGAGGTTCAGCGTCTCGGCGACCACGCCCTGGCCGGCGAACGCGGCGTCGCCGTGCAGCGCGACCGGCAGCACGGTGAAGCCGGTGCCGCCCTTGTCGAGCAGGTCCTGCTTGGCCCGGACGATGCCCTCCAGCACCGGGTCGATGGCCTCCAGGTGCGACGGGTTGGCGGTCAGCGTCACCTTGGTCTCGCCGTCGCCGAACATCCGGAAGTACTTGCCCTCGGCGCCGAGGTGGTACTTCACGTCGCCGGAGCCGTGCGCCTGACCCGGGTCGAGGTTGCCCTCGAACTCCTGGAAGATCTGCGAGATCGGCTTGCCCACGATGTTCGCGAGGACGTTCAGCCGGCCGCGGTGCGGCATGCCGATGACGACCTCGTCCAGCTCGTACTCGGCCGCCTTGTCCAGCACGGTGTCCAGCAGCGCGATGACCGTCTCGCCGCCCTCGAGCGAGAACCGCTTCTGGCCGACGTACTTGGTCTGCAGGAACGTCTCGAACGCCTCGGCCGCGTTGAGCTTGGACAGGATGTACTTCTGCACGGCCTGCGGCGGCTTCTCGTGCCTAACCTCGACGCGCTCCTGGATCCAGCGGCGCTCGGTCGGGTCGAGGATGTAGGTGTACTCGACGCCGACCGTGCGGCAGTACGAGTCGCGCAGGACGCCGAGCACGTCGCGCAGCTTCATCCGCTCCTTGCCGGCGAACCCGCCGACCGGGAACTCGCGGTCGAGGTCCCACAGGGTCAGGCCGTGGGACAGGATGTCGAGGTCCTCGTGCTTGCGCTGGCGGTAGTTCAGCGGGTCGACGTCGGACATCAGGTGACCGCGCGTGCGGTAGGTGTCGATCAGCCCGATGACGCGGGTGGTCTTGTCGATCGCGCCCTCGGGGATGTCCTCGACCCAGCGGACCGGCTCGTAGGGCAGCCGCAGCGACGTGAAGATGTCGTCGTAGAAGTTGTCCTCGCCGAGCAGCAGCTGGTGCACGCGGCGGAGGAACTCGCCGGACTCGGCGCCCTGGATGATCCGGTGGTCGTAGGTCGACGTCAGCGTGATGATCTTGCTGACGCCCAGGTCGACGAGCGCGCGCTCGCTGGTGCCCTGGTACTGCGCGGGGTACTCCATCGCGCCGACGCCGATGATCGCGCCCTGGCCCTTGGTGAGGCGGGGCATCGAGTGGTTGGTGCCGATCGTGCCCGGGTTGGTCAGCGAGATCGTGGTGCTGGCGAAGTCGTCGGCGGTCAGCGAGTTGTTGCGGGCCTTGCGGATGATCTCCTCGTAGGCCTGCCAGAAGCGGGTGAAGGTCATCCCCTCGCACTGCTTGATCGACGCGACGACGAGGGTGCGCTGACCGTCCCTGCCGGGCAGGTCGATGGCGAGGCCCAGGTTGATGTGCTCCGGCGTGACGGCCACCGGCTTGGCGTCCACCTCGTCGTAGTGCCGGTTCATGTTCGGGTAGTCGGCGAGCGCGCGGACCAGCGCGTAACCGATCAAGTGCGTGATGGAGACCTTGCCACCGCGGGTGCGCCGCAGATGGTTGTTGATCACGATCCGGTTGTCGAACAGGAGCTTCGCCGGGACCGCGCGCACGCTCGTGGCGGTCGGGATGGTGAGCGAGAGCTCCATGTTCTTGGCGATCAAGGCGGCGGCACCGCGCAGCGGCCTGGTGGCCTCGGCCTTGTCCGCCGGCCTCGGCTTCGCGGCCGGCTGCTTGGTCGGCTGCGCGCTCGGCTGCTTGGTCGGCTGCGTGCTCGGCTGCTTGGTCGGCTGCGTGCTCGGCTTCGCCGTCGGCGTGGGCTGGTCGGCCGGCTTCGTCGGCGGTGCCTGCCGGACGGCGCTCGTCGCCGGGCGCTGGCCGTTGTTCACGGTGTCGGCTCTGGTCGACGCGGACTTGGCCGCCGTCGTGGTGTCGGCCTTGGTCTGGGCCGCGGCGCGCTGTGTTGGCTTGTAGTCCGCGAAGAAGTCGTGCCACGCGGAATCCACGGACGACGGGTCGGCGAGGAACTGCTCGTACATCTCTTCGACGAGCCATTCGTTCGGGCCGAACTGCGACGCAGGGCTGCTGCTGGACACGGCAGGCACTCGCCTCTATCCATCTCGATCTGTTACTGAAATCTCTGCATGTTCAGGCTAGTCCTCCGGTCGAGTCGCGTGTGGTCGACACAACCGGCGGCGCGCCAGGTCACGCGAATGATCGGCACCGCATCATGACCGCCCCCGCAGACCTGTGACCAGATACTCGCATCACCTTCGACCGTACCCGCCACCGGTCCAGACCAAGCCTCCGGCGAGCGGGGTATCCGCGGGACCGGCCGGCGTCAGGTCGAGACATGGACCGTGCCGGGCGCTGGGCGGGAGTCGTCGAGATGGAGCTCGGTGGTGCCGTGGCGCCACAGGGTGGCGTAGTGGCCGCCGGCGTCGAGGAGCTGTGCGTGCGTGCCCTCCTCCACGACGCGGCCGCCGTCCAGCACGACGATCCGGTCGGCCCGTGCGGCGGTGGCCAGGCGGTGGGCCACGACGAACGTCGTGCGCGGCCGGGCCAGGTGCTCGCTCGCCGCCAGGACCACCGCCTCCGTCGCCGGGTCCAGCGCCGCGGTCGCCTCGTCCAGCAGCAGCACGTCCGGCCGAACCAGCTCGGCCCGCGCCAGGGCGACCAGCTGCCGCTGGCCGGCCGACAGGCCCTGACCCCGCTCGCCCACCCGCTGGCGGAAGCCCGCGGGCAGCTCGGCGACCATCGGCAGCGCACCGACCGCGCGGACGGCAGACTCCACCTCCGCGCGGTCCGCCTCGCCGTTCGCCGGCGGGCCGTGGTGGTCGCCGTAGGCCACGTTGCTCGCCACGTCGCCGGTGAACAGGTGCGGCTCCTGTGGCACGACACCCAGCCGCCTGCGGTACGCCGACGGGTCGTAGTCCCGCAGATCCACGCCGTCGACCAGGACCGCGCCCGAGGTCGGGTCGTAGAAGCGGGCGATCAGCTTCACCACGGTCGACTTGCCCGCCCCGGTCGGGCCGACCAGCGCCACCGTCTCGCCGGGGGCGACGGACAGGTTGACGCCCGCCAGCGCCGGCCGGTCCGTGCCCGGGTACTGGAACGACACATCGGCGAGCTCGACCGCGCCGGCCAGCGTCGGTGGTACCGGCCGCGGGTCGGTGGGCGGCTCGACGGACGTGGGCGTGCGCAGCAGGTCGGCGATCCGCCGCAGGCCGACCCGGGCCTGCTGGTAGCCGTCGAACACCCCGGACAGCTGCTGCACCGGCGCGAAGAACAGGTTCAGGTACAGCATGAACGCGAGCAGCACGCCGGGCGTCAGCGAGCCGTCGGCGACCCGGCCCGCGCCGACCGCCAGCACGGCCGCCTGCGCGACGCCGGCGAGCAGCGCCACGAACGGGAAGTACGTCGCCACGTAGCGCTGGGCCCGCAGCCGCGTGCGCCGGTAGGTGTCGCTGCGCTCGGCGAACTCCCGTGCCGAGTGCTCCTCGCGGGTGAACGCCTGCGCGATCCGCAGCCCGGACACGTTCTCCTGCATGTCGGCGTTCACGGCGCTGACCTGTTCGCGCGCCTGCGTGTACGCCAGGGTGGACAGTCGCTGGAAGATCACCGTCGCGATGATCAGGACCGGCAGCACGGCCAGCGCCACCGCCGCCAGGCCGATGTCGGTGACCAGCAGGGCCACCGTGATCGCGACGATCGTCAGGATGCTCGCGAGCGCGCTGACCAGGCCGGTCTGCAGGAACGTCGACAGCGCGTCCACGTCCGTGGTCATCCGGGTCATGATCCGGCCGGCCATCTCGCGCTCGTAGTAGTCGAGCCCGAGCCGTTGCAGGTGGGCGTAGCTGCGCACGCGCAGCAGGTACAGCAACCGCTCGCCGACCCGGGCGGCGAGCACGGTGGTGCACGCGGTCTCCACGAACAGCAGCGCTATCAGCACCGCCGCGATCGCCGTAGCGGTCCACAGCGCGGCGGCGTTGCCGGTGACCACGCCGGCGTCGACGCCCGCGCGGACCAGCGACGGCTGCGCCATCGTCAGCACCGCGTCGAGGACGACCAGCGACGCCACCAGCACCAGCATCCAGCGCACCGGCCGCAGCAGCCGGCGCAGCCGGAAGCCCGGGTCGGCCGCGGTCGGGTCCTCCCTGTCGAGCTTCGGCAGCTCGGTGGCCGGGGGCAGCGCCGCGACGCGCTCCAGCAGCTCCGGCGTCGGCGGCACCCCGGTCAGCGC
>NZ_JBOHGB010000158.1:0-15721 GCF_050699935.1 Actinophytocola sp. | reverse complement strand
GGTGCATCCCCTGGGACGAGGAAACCCAGGCCATCTACCGACAGCAAGCCGCCAAACCCACATCGCGCGGCAAGCGAACAACCCCAACAACCGCAGGAGGTGCAGTATGAAACGACCGTCGGCGCGGTCGTCGACAACGGGGTCCGGGCCGTGCCACCCCTGGCTCGCCGCGGCGGCGACCCGCTCGGCGGCCGGGTCGGCTTCGTCGTCAGGCGACGTTTTTCAGGGCTGTGTCGATGTCGGTCGGCGGCAGGTCGAAGGTCTGCTCCGTGTGCGACGAGTCCAGTACGAACGGGCGCGTGAACTGGTAACGCGTGGTGCGCAGCTCACGGATCATCGGGGAGAACAGGCCCGCCGTCCAGAGCACGGCGTACGGCAGCTCCGACAGCCTCGCCCGCGGGAGGCCGTTCACCTCGGTGAAGCGGGCGGCCAGTTCGCGCACGGTCAGCGGCGGACTCGTCGGGACCAGCCACGCCTCGCCCCACGCGCGTTCCGTCGTCGCCGCCGTGACCAGAGTGCGGGCCACGTCCGTGATCGACGTCCAGCTGTGTGGGACGTCCAGCGGCGCCGGCGCGAACGTCCGCCTACCGGCACGCAGCGGCTTGCCGAGCGCGATCGTGAAGATCGAGTTCGCCTCGATGTAGTCGCTCGCCCGCACCTCCGTCGCGCGGATGCGGCCGGACTCGTGGGCCGCCAGCGCCGCGCGCCACATGTCCGCGCGGATCCGCAGCTTCGGGTGCGTCGCGGCCAGTGGCGTCTCGGTGGTGATCGGGCCGTCGACCTCGCCGTACCCGTACAGGGTGCTCGTCGTCGCGAGCACCGCTCCGCTGCGCTCGGCCGCCGTGAGCAGCGCGCCGGCCAGCGGCGGCCAGTCGGTCAGCCAGCGGTGGTACCGCGGGTTCGCGCAGTTGTACAGCGCCGCCGCACCATCGGCCAAAGCAGCCAGGCGGTCGGCGTTCGTCGCGTCCGCGGCCACGCGCTCGACGGCCGGGTGCGCCAGGCCGCCACCGCTGCGGGTGACGACTCTGACCCGCTCGCCGCGGTCGGCCAGCATCGTGGCCGCCGCGGTGCCGACCGGGCCCGCACCGACGATCACATGTAGCGCCATGGAAAGATCCCCTCTCTTGTTCGAGAGCACTGCTCTCGGTTCAGGTCAATAGTCACCCTGAGGACGCTCTCTGTCAAGAGCACTGCTCTCGAATGTGTGCGACAATCCGAACCATGGCAGAGCGAACCGCGGGATCCATCCGGGCGCGTGTGCGGGCCGAGATGGTCGAGGAGATCAAGAACATCGCGCGCGGGAAGCTCGGCGAGGACGGGGCCAACCTCTCGCTGCGGGCCGTCGCTCGCGACATGGGCATGGTCTCGTCCGCCATATACCGGTACTTCACGTGCCGCGACGAGCTGCTGACCGCGCTGATTCTGGACGCCTACAACTCGATGGGCGAGGCCGCCGAGGCGGCCGGCGCCGCGGTTCGGGACCGGGAGGACTATCTGGGCCGCTGGCTCGCCGTGGCGCACGCCATCCGCGACTGGGCGGTGGCCCGCCCGCACGAGTACGCGCTGATCTACGGCAGCCCGGTGCCCGGCTACGCCGCGCCGCGGGACACGGTCGAACCGTCGATCCGGCCGGTCGTCGTGCTCGGTGCGATCCTCGACGACGCGCACGCCGCCGGCCGGCTGAAGACGTCGCACCTCCTCCGGCCCGAGCCGGTGCTGCGGACGGAGCTCGGGCGCGTCAGGGACGTCGTCGCCCCGGGGATCAGCGAGGCGGTCACGGCGCGCGGCCTGATCGCGTGGACCGAGCTGTTCGGCGCGATCAGCTTCGAACTCTTCGGCCGGTTCAACAACACGATCACCGACCTCGAAGCCTGGTTCGACCACCAGGCCCGCGTCATGGCGGCGTTCCTGGGTCTGACCGGCTGACCGCCTCGCGCCCGCAGGCTCGCCTCCAGCATCCACATTGGACGGTGCGGTCGCCGTGGTGCTGATGCTCGGGGTCGTGTGCGGGCCAGTCAGCCCAGCATGGCCACCAGCAGGTAGCCGTTGCCCAGCGCCATCGTCGTCTCGGAGGTCGCGGTCAGGCGTGGCGCGCGCAGGACCGGCGGCGTCGCCGGTGGCCCGGTCCGCGCCCCGGTCCGTTGCGCGGGCCGCCAGTTCGTCCGGGCGACCAGTACCACGGCCATGACGACGAAGTACGCGACCAGCGCCCAGCCGACCACGGGCAGCGCGATGCCGGGCTCGAGGTGCCCGGCGAGCCACGGCGCGGAGTCGTGCCCGGCGTGGGGCATCGAGGCCAGCATGTACAGCATGGCCAGTGCCGCGACCGCGTGCTGCAAACCGGTGCCGTGCCAGCCCATGCCGTCCCGCGCGGGCGGTCCGGTGCGCCGCTGGTGCCACCACGCGCCGGCGAACCACGCCATGATCAACAGGAAGATCGTCTGCCAGCCGGCCGCCGGCAGCGGGCCACCGACCGGCGATGCCATCGCGGCCATGCCGAGGCCCATCAGCACATGCGCGACGTCAACGGCTCGATGCCGGCCGGGGTAGCCGGCCGGGACGCGGTGTGCGGCGGCGAGCCGGGCGACGCAGTACCCGGCTACCGCGAGGAACGCGGCGGTGCTGGCCCAGCGGAGCCAGACCTCGGTGCTCAACTGGCCGGCCGGAGCAGCCCGTCCAGGACCCCTTTCTTCGCGTCCTCCACGATGTTGGCGAGCTGGGCGACGCTCATCTGGATCCGCTGGCCGAAGTCATCGGTGATCTCGACGCGCTGGCTCGAGACGGCGTCGGGGTCGATCCACAGCGTCGGACATCCGCAGCTGCATTCGCCGCAGAACGAGGCGATTTGCTGCCGGTTGGGGCGAGTGTCCATTTTCTCCACCTGGCATTTTGGGATAGAGGCGCTCGAATTGAGATTGCCAGACGATCCGACAAAACGCCAGAGTGCAACCGAGCGATTACCCGTAGGTCAACAACGGGTGGTTCGTCACCGTGCGTGCTTGTCACGTGGCGTGACCGGACTCGTCGGTTTCCGGTGACCGCGGCCCAGGCTGGCCTGTGGCCCCGGCGCGGACCCTGCACTAGGTTTGTTTCCAAATCACAGGCCGGTAACTGCGAGGGGAATGCGGACGTGACGAGTCGCCCCGTGGTGTTGACTCTCCCGGCGTGGAGGCTGCGTCGGGATCACCGATGGTGACCATGTCTGCACCCGAGTCGACGACCGGCGCGGGGGCACGCAAGGTCCTGGGGAAACCGGCCTCCGCAGTGCGGCGCGCCCGCAGGTCGGCCGCGAGCACCCCGGGCCGGCTGTTCGTGATCGGCGTGGGACTCGTCGTGCTGGCGCTGCTGACCGGTATCACCGGTGTCGTTGCGCTGCAACAGAAGCAGGCCACGATCGACAACCTGATCGCGCACCGGGAGCCCGTCGCCGCCGCGTCCCAGCAGATCTACCGCTCGCTGTCCGACGCCGACGCGACCGCGGCCAGCGCGTTCCTCTCCGGCGGCACCCCGCCCGCCGCGCTGCGCGACCGCTACGAGCTCGACATCGCCCAGGCCGGCGCGAACCTGGCGAAGGCGTCCGCGGACGTCGCCGGGGTGCCGGAGGCCGAGGCGCAGGTCGACGAGCTGTCCCAGCAGCTGCCGGTCTACACCGGGCTCGTCGAGACCGCGCGGGCCTACAACCGGCAGGGCTACCCGGCCGGCGCGGCGTACCTGCGCGAGGCGTCCGGCCTGATGCGCGCGAAGCTGCTGCCGGCCGCGCAGGAGCTGTACTCCATCGACTTCAAGCGGCTCGCCGACGAGCAGCAGCAGGCCCGGTCGTTTCCCTGGACGACCGTCGGCCTGGTGCTCGCGCTGCTCGCCGCGCTGGTGGTCACCCAGATGTACCTCACCCGGCGCACGAACCGGCTGCTGAACGTGGGCCTGCTGGTCGCGACGATCGCGGTCGTCGTCGGCCTCGCTTGGGGCACCGTCGTGTTGCTGCTCGAGTCGAGCAAGGTCGCGAACGGGCACGACTCCGGCACCCGGCAGGTGGAGCTCGCGGTGCAGGCCCGGATCACCGCGCTGAAGATGCGCGCGAACGAGACGCTCACCCTGGTCGCGCGCGGCGACGGCGGCGAGTACGAGGCGGAGTGGAAGAACCTCGAGAAGGGCATCTCCGGTTCCGGCGAGGACAACCTGCTCGTGCGCGCGCGGGCGCTGGCCGAGAACGGCGACGTGCTCGATGCCGCGCGACGCGACGTCGACGAGTGGCTCGACGCGCACGGCAGGGTGCGCGAGCTCGACGACGGCGGCTCGTACCAGGAGGCCGTGGTGCTCGCGATCGGCGACGCGGAGGACGGCGCCGCGGCCGCGTTCAACGAGCTCGACGAGAACCTCCAGGGCGCGATCGACGACGGGCGCACGGTGTTCTTCGAGCAGACCAGCGCGGCGAGCAACGCGATGATCGCGTTGGTGCCCGGGGTGGCGGTACTGGCGCTGGTGGCCGCGGCCGGGGTGACAATGGGGATCAGGGAACGACTGCAGGAGTACCGGTGAGGCAACGAGGCTCGTTCGAGACAGGTTCGCGCCTGCCCAACAGGCCGCTGATCAGGCGTGTTTCGAACAAGCCTCGCAGGACGAACCGCGTCGCGGTGTTGGCGTTGCTGCTCGTCGGCGTGACTGGCTGCGCGGGCGGGGGCAAGCCGGTCGATCTGGCCACAGTGGACAGCGTGCAGCGGCCGGTCCCGGTCGGTGCGGAGGAGAACCCGGCACCGCCGTCGACATCGGCCGCGCCGGCCCCGAAGTGCGACCCGACGGAGAGCCTGCGCCCGCTCGACCCGTTGCCGGAGCCGGGCCGGATGCCGGCCGGCTCGACGATGAAGGCGATCCAGGACAGCGGCAAGCTGATCGCCGGGGTGGACCAGAACACGTTCCTGTTCGGCTTCCGCAACCCGACCACGAACCTGCTCGAAGGCTTTGACATCGACCGGGTGCGTGACATAGCGAGGGCGATCTTCGGGGACGAGAACAAGGTCCAGTTCAAGGTCGTCACGTCGGCCGGCCGCATCGACGCGCTCAAGAACAAGCAGGTGCACGTCGTCGTGCGCACGATGACCGCGACGTGTGCGCGCTGGCAGGACATCAACTTCTCGGCGATCTACTACCAGGCCGGCCAGCGGCTGCTGGTCGACCGCGCGTCGGACGTGACGAGCCTGGACCAGCTGGGCGGCAAGAAGGTGTGTGCCGCCAAGGGATCCACGTCGATCAAGACCATCGCCGAGCACGAGGCGGACCCCGTCCCGGTGCAGGTCGACAACTGGTCGGACTGTCTGGTCATGCTGCAGCAGGATCAGGTCGAGGCGATGTCCACGGATGACACGATTCTGTCCGGGATGGTCGCGCAGGACCCGAACGTGAAGATGGCCGGCCCACGGTTCACGCAGGAGCCGTACGGGATCGGGATTCCCAAGGAGAACGAGGACATGGTTCGGTTCGTCAACGGGGTGCTGGAGCAGTCCGTGGCGAGTGGCTCGTGGGCGCGCAGCTACGACCGGTGGCTCGGGCGCACCGGCGAGCCGCGCCCGAAGCCGCCGGCGCCGAGGTACCGGGACTGAGGTGGAGGATGGCCAACTGCCCGCGGCCGGGCTGCACCGGTGAGGTGGTGAACGGCAACTGCCAACTGTGCGGCATCGCCGTCGCGACCCCGGCCGACCAGGAGGCCGAGCGGCTGCGGCAGGTCGCCGAGGAGCAGGCGACGAGGCTGCGGCAGGTGGCTGGATCGGCGTCGAGTAGCGGGTGGTTCCGGGCCGTTGAGCGGCCTGGCGGGTCTGGGGCTGGCGGGTCTGCGGCTGGCGGGTCTGCGGTCGGCGGGTCTGGGGCCGGCGGCTCTGGCACTGGTGGTTCTGGTGCCGGCTCCCCGTCTGGCTCTGGTTCGAGTGGCTCTGGTTCGGGTGGCTCTGGTTCGGGTGGCTCGGGTTCGGGTGGCTCGGGTTCGGGTGGTTCTGGTTCCGGTGGTGTGCATCGGAAGCCGGAATCGCCTGTCGTGGGTTCTTCGCCGGGGGCGGTGAGGTCGTCGGATCGGTCGGAGTCGGGTGGAGTCGGGCAGGCTGGTTCCACGGCGGCCGCGTCGGGTTCGGCGGTGGCCGGGTCTGGGGAGTCTGGGAAGCCGGTGCGGCCGGCGGAGCGTGCGGGGTTGCCGGAGGCCGAGAGGTCGGCAGAGGTCGCGAAGTCTGCGGTGCCCGCGGAGTCGGCGGAGCATGGGAGGGCCGCGGAGCGTGCGGCGGGGCGGCCGCTGCGTTGGCGCGCGAGTCGGGCTCTGCCGTGGGAGACGGCTGGGGAATCGGCTGCTGGCGATCGGTCCAGCCAGGTGGTCGGGAGCCAGGCGCCGGGCAATCAGGCGCCGGCCAACCAGCCTGCGGGAAACCAGGTGTCGAGCAACCAGGTGGTGGGCGACCCAACTTCGGACCATCCAGTGTCGGACAACCCGACATCGGGCGACCCGGCGGGCGACCCGGTGTCGGGCAACCATGCGGGTAACACGGTGTCGAGCAATCCGTTGGGCGATCCGGCGTTGGGTGACCCGGTGACGGGTGATCCGGTGACGGGTGATCCGGTGACGGGTGATCCGGTGACGGGTGATCCGGTGACGGGTGATCCGGCGGCGGGTGATCCGGCGGCGGGTGATCCGGCGGCGGGTGATCCGGCGGCGGGTGATCCGGCGGCGGGTGATCCGGTGACGGGTGATCCGGCGGCGGGTGATCCGGCGGCGGGCAGTCTGGTGTCGGGTAAGTCCGGCGGCCGGCACCACGCCGAGCCGGAGCGGCCGGGCAGCGAGGCGCCGTCGACGGGGCGGTCATCAGTGGGGCAGCCATCGGCCGGGCGGGCGTCGGCCGAGGCGGCTGGTGGGCAGGTGCCGGCGGGGCAGGTGGCGGGTGAGGCTTTCGGTGCGCCGGCGTCTCCGGGCGGGCCGGCGATAGTGGCGCCGCCTGGGCAGGGCGGGGCGCAACAGCGGACATCTCAGCTGGGCCAGGCGCCGTCGGTTCAGGCCGGGCAGGCCGGGCGGTCGGGCCAGGGGGAGCGCATGGGTCAGGAGCAGTTGGGGCAGTCGGGGCTGCCCGGGCAGGTGCCGTTGAGCCAGCCCGCACAGCAGGGCCGGGCCGCGTCGGGCGAGGAGCCGCCGGGTCAAGGGCAGCCGGATCACGGGCTGCCGGAGCTTGGGCAGGCGGGTCACGGGCAGGCCGGGCCGGTTGGGCCGGCGAGTCTTGGGCAGGCCGGGCCGGGGTCGCAGGTCGGACCTCCGCACGGGCAGCCGGGGTCGGCTTGGCAGGCGCCGCCGGGGTGGCAGCAGGGCCAGCAGTACGTGCAGGGCCACCAGGTCGGACATGGGCAGCCACCCGGACCGGGTGGGCAGCCGCCCGGACCGGGTGGGCAGCCGCCCGGACCGGGTGGGCAGCCGCCTGGACCGGGTGGGCAGGCCCACGGGCAGGGTGGGCAGGCGCCTGGATCGGGTGGGCAGGCGCACGGGCAGCCGGCCGGGCAGGCAGGGCAAGCCGGGAGCCAATGGGGTGTCCAAGCGGGACAGTCCACTGTGGCCGCACCGGGGCAGCAGGGAGTCCCGTTGTGGACGCCCGGCATTCCCATGCCACCGGTCGCGCCCCGCCAGCCCGGTGCGATGCCGCCTACCGCGCTCTCCGACGACGATCCGCAGCCGACCAGCGCCCTCGAGGAAACCCCGGAGACCCTCAGTATCGAGCCGCCCCCGGGTGAGAAGCCACCCCAGTCTCAGCACGACGACGAAGGGCCGGCCACCGCGATCGCCAGGCCGGAGAGCACCGGCGAAGGTCCGCACGGCACCGGATCCAGCTCCGGCCCCACCGGGCGGCGAACCTCCTCCCGCGCCTCCGGCCGCGGACGGCTCGGGGCGGGGCTCGTCGAGGTTCCCGTCGTACCGGTCAAGGATCCGGCCTCCGCCGTGCTCGAGGATCCCGCGGTCGGCGAGAACAAGCGCTTCTGCTCCAACTGCGGCGCGGAGGTCGGCCGCGGCAAGGACGGCGAGCCCGGGGAAACCGAGGGCGAGTGCGCCGACTGCGGCACGCCGTTCAACTTCCGGCCCCGGCTGGTCCGCGGCGACCTCGTCGGCGGCCAGTACGAGGTCCTCGGCTGCCTCGCCTACGGCGGTCTCGGCTGGATCTACCTCGCCAAGGACCACAACGTCTCCGACCGGTGGGTCGTGCTCAAGGGCATGATCGACACCGGGGACACGACCTCGATGGCGTCCGCCGTGGCGGAGCGGCGGTTCCTGGCCGAGGTCGAGCATCCGAACGTCGTCCGCATCTACAACTTCGTCCAGCACCCCGACCCCACGACGGGCAACCTCGCGGGCTACATCGTCATGGAGTACGTCGGCGGCCAGTCGCTGCGCCAGCTCGCCCTCTCCCACCACCGCGAGACCGGCCGCGCAGACCCGCTGCCCATCGGGCAGGTCATCGCCTACGGCCTGGAGATCCTGCCGGCCATCGGCTACCTGCACAGCATCGACATGCTGTACTGCGACCTCAAGCCGGACAACGTGATCCAGTCCGGCGAGCAGCTCAAGCTGATCGACCTCGGCGCGGTGCGCAGGACCGACGACTACGAGAGCCCGCTGTTCTTCACCCTCGGCTACAGCGCCCCCGAGCTCGCCACCGAAGGCGCGACCATCGCCTCCGACATCTTCACCGTCGGCCGCACGCTGGCCGTACTCTCCATCGAGTTCGGCGGCTACACCAGCCGGCACAAGTACAGCCTGCCCGGCCCGGACGAGGAGCCCCTCTTCGCGCTCTTCGGCTCGTACTACCGCGTCCTCAAGCGCGCGACCCACGAGAACCCAGCGCTGCGCTTCACCTCCGCCGAGGAGATGGCCGACCAGCTCACCGGCGTGCTGCGCGAGGTCATGGCGCTCGGCACCGGGCGCCCCCGGCCGGGCCCGTCGACCGTCTTCGCCATGGAGACGCGGACTTTCGGGTCCGGGCTGGTCGTCGGCGAGGGGAGCTCGCTGCCCTCGCCCGACCCGCTCGGGGTCGCCTCGATCCTGCCGCTGCCGATGGTCGACACCGGCGACCACGCGGCCAGCACGCTCGCGAGCATCACCGCCGCCGAGCCGGCCGAGCTGGTCGCCGCGCTGGCCTCGGCACCGCAGGACTCCATCGAGGTGCGGCTGCGGATGGTGCGCGCCCGGCTGGAGCTGGGCGACCTGCGGGCCGCGGCCGCGGAGCTCGAGGCCGCCCGGCGGCTGGTCACCGACCCGGCCGACTGGCGGCCGGACTGGTACCAGGGCCTCATCGCGATCGCCACCCGGCGGCCGGCCGACGCGACCGCGGCGTTCGAGAAGGTCTACGACGCGGTGCCCGGCGAGATCCCGCCGAAGCTCGCGCTCGCGATCAGCGCCGAGTACAGCGGCAACTACTTCGCGGCCGCCCGCCACTACGAGCTCGTGTGGCGCACGGACCGCTCGTGGGTGAGCGCCGCGTTCGGCCTCGCCCGGGTGTACCTCGCGCAGGGCGGCCGGGTGAGCGCGATCGAGGTGCTCGAGGCCGTGCCGGACACGTCCAGCCACCACGTCGCCGCGCAGGTCGCCGCCATCAAGATCAAGACGCGGCCGGACACGGGCGTGTCGGTCGGCGAGCACGACCTGCACGACGCGGCCCGCCGGCTGGAGCGGCTGGCGCTGGACGCCGAGCGCCGCACGACGCTGTCCGCCGAGGTGCTGGAGGCGGCGTACGGCTGGGTGTGCGCGGGGCGGCCGGGCGCTGCGGCCGCGGGCTCGGACGCGCGGATGGTGCTGGGCTACCGGCTCGCGGAGCGGGAGCTGCGGTTCGGGCTGGAGCGCTGCTACCGCGCGCTGGCCCGGCTGGCGAGCACGCCGGAGCAACGCCACGAGCTGGTCGACAAGGCCAACACGATTCGCCCGCGCACGCTCACCTGAACATCTCGCGCGCGGTCATTCGTTGTGCAGGACCGCCGCGATCGGGATCCGGCCCGCGCCGCGGGCGGGGATCACCGCACCGAGCACGGCGATCGCGATCCCGGCCAGCGCCAGCAGGACGAGCAGCGGCGCGCGGTAGACGTCCATGACGAAGTCGAGGACGTCGGACCCGGCGGCCCGCATCATCGCCGGGCCGATCAGCCGGTGCGCGGCGAGTCCGAGCGGCAGGCCGAGCAGCCCGCCGACCACGCCGAGCGCACCCATGGACGTCACCATCATCACCGTGACCTGCCGCGGCGTCATCCCGATCGACTTGAGCATGCCGAGGTCGCGGCGGCGCTCGCGGGCGTTGAGCACGACAGTGTTGAAGACGCCGAGTGCCGCGACCGCACCCAGCACGATGGTCAGGATCGTGGCAGAGCTGATGATGACCACGGCCTGGGACGAGGTGCCCGCGCGCATCGGCTCGGCCCGCAGCCCCGGGTCCCCGGCCTGGACGGCGTCCACATAGGACTGTTGGTCGGTGCCGGGCTCGAGCTGGACCTGGTAGGAGTCGGCACGGGCGTCCGGCGCGATCGCCGAGAGCGCGTCCCAGTCGGCGAAGAACTCGCCGGCGCTGTTGGTCACCGTGATGCCGACGATCCGCAGCCGGCTGCGCTGCCCGTCCCGCTCCACGGTGACGGTGTCGCCGACCTCGAGCCCGCGCTGGTTCAGGAACCGCGACGACGCGGCCAGCTCCCCGGCCCCCTCCGGCCAGTGTCCACCGAGGACTCGAGGGGTGAGGTCGGCGGTGTCTCCCCGGTAGAAGCGGCCCGCGACGTGTTCCCGCCCACCGACCAGGTGGACCGGCTGCGTCGCCACCGCCACCATCCCGTCCGTCATCGGCTGCGTGCTCGGCACCGCCCTCGGCGACGTCGTCGCGCGGCCGCTGCTGGAGGAGACGTTCGAAGGTTTCGGCGGTACCGGCGTCACGATCGACCTCTGGGTGCACGCCGTGGCGGTCCGACCTGTCGCCGCAGCCCAACCTGCGCCGGCTGAGCCCGCTCATCGACCGCATCGCGTTCGCGGGGCTGCCGGTGGAGGTTCGCATCTCCGGCGAGCCCCGGCCGCTACCGTCCGGTGTGGACCTGACCGCGTACCGGATCATCCAGGAGGCGCTGACCAACGCGCTCAAGCACGGCGACGGGCGGCAGGCGGAGGTGACGGTGCGGTACACGGATCACTACCTGCGGATCGAGGTGGTCAACAGCGGCCCCAGCGTGCTGTCCGGTGGCCGGGCCCCCGCGCCGTCCGGTGAGGGGCTCGGTCTGCTCGGGCTGCGGCAGCGGGTGGCGGTCTTCGGCGGCGACCTGGACGCGCGGCGCCGGCTCGGCGGCGGGTACCGGGTCCGCGCGCGGATCCCGCTGGCACGGCCATGACGGGAACCGAGCCGCGCGTGGTCATCGCCGACGACCAGGCCCTCGTGCGAACCGGCTTCCGCATGATCCTCACCTCGGGCGGCATCGACGTCGTGGGCGAGGCCGCGGACGGCGCCGAGGCGGTGGCGGCGGTACGTGAGCTGCGGCCGGACGTCGTGCTCATGGACGTCCGCATGCCGAACCTGGACGGTCTGCAGGCCACGCGCCGGATCCTGGCGGAGTCCCCACGCTGCCGCGTGCTGATGCTGACGACGTTCGACCTCGACCGCTACGTGTACGCCGCGCTCGCCGCCGGCGCCAGCGGCTTCCTGCTCAAGGACGTCACCCCAGAGCACCTCGTCGCCGCCGTGCGCCTGGTCGACACGGGCGACGCGCTGCTCGCGCCGTCGATCACCCGCCGGCTCGTGGCGCGCTTCGCCTCGGGCGACCACGACCGGGAGCCCGCGGCGCCGGCCATCCACCGTGACCTCACCGCGCTGACACCCCGGGAGCGGGAGGTCCTGACCCTGCTGGGCCGTGGCCGGTCCAACGCCGAGCTCGCCGAGGAGCTGACGCTGAGCGAGGCGACGGTCAAGACGCACGTGGCCCGCATCTTCGCCAAGCTCGCCCTCCGCGACCGCGCGCAGGCCGTCGTCCTCGCCTACGAGACCGGGCTCGTCGCGCCCGGTGACCCGGCCGCGGGCTCGCCCTGTTGAGCGGGCCGGTGCTCAGCCGGTCTCCGGGCGCAGCTCGACGATGGAGATGTCCGGAGGGGCGCCGACGCGCACCGGCGGTCCCCAGTAGCCCACGCCACGCGTGACGTAGAGCCACGTGTCGTCCACTTTGGACAGCCCGGCCAGGGAGGGCTGGGCGGCCGCGACGACGTGGTGGAACGGGTACAGCTGGCCGCCGTGCGTGTGGCCGGACAGCTGCAGGTCGACGCCGCGCGACGCGGCGTCGGCGACCTGCACCGGCTGGTGGGCGAGCAGCACGACGGGACGGTCGGCGGTGCGGCCGGCCAGCGCGCGGTCGAAGTCCGGGCCATCGCCCCGGGAGCGGCCGTTCACGTCGGTCACGCCGGCCACGTCGATGGTCCCCCCGCCACGGGTGATCGACGTCCGTTCGTTGCGCAGCGTCTGTATGCCCAGCCCCTCCAGCTCGCGCACCCAGCCGTCCGGGTCGACGAAGTACTCGTGGTTGCCGGTCACGAAGAAGCTGCCCTCGCGCGGTGCGAGGTCGGCGAGTGGTGCGGCGGCCGGGCCCAGGTCGGCGACCGACCCGTCGGCCAGGTCGCCGACGATCGCGACCAGGTCCGGCGACGCCTCGTTGATCATCCGCACGATCCGCTCGGTGTGCGACCGGCGAATGAGCGCGCTCAGGTGGATGTCGCTGACCACCGCGATCCGGAAGCCGGCCAGCGACGGGTCGAGCCGGCGCAGCGTGACCGGCACCCGCAGCAGGTCCGGCGGGCCGAGCGCGCTCCCCAGACCGACCCCGACCAACGACGCCGACGTGGCGCCGGCCAGCAGCGCCACACCGCGGGCGAGGAACAGCCGCCGGCTCGGGTCGGGGACGGTGCGGGCCGTGTCGACCGCGTCGGCACCGTCGGCACCGTCCATGGCGGTGGGATTGGCCGGGTCGACCGGGGCCGGTGGCTCGGTCGAGGTCGCGGCGGTCGCCTCCAGCGGGCGGCGGCGCACCCAGCCGCGCAGCGCGAGCCGCGGCAGCTCCAGCAGCAGCGTCACCACGAACAGGTAGAACAGCGCCGCGAACCAGATGTACCCGGGCCACGCGAACCACTGCGCCACGGTCGGGGACGCCTCCCGGCCCAGCGTCAGGGTCGCGAACACCAGCAGCGCCAGCAGCACGGTCGTCACCGTCGCCACCCGCCGCGCCCGGCCTCGCCGCGTCGTGTCCTTGACGAGTCGCTTCCACAGGTACCAGTGCATCAGCGCGAACAGTGCGCCGAGGATCACGCCGAACATCGGGCTCCTAGGGATTGATGTCGAAGCGGCGTTCCCGCAGCAGTCCGGGATCCTCGGCGACGGCCCGGACCTCCTCCGCACGCCCGTGTTCGATGAAGTGGCTGAACTCGACGACGACGAACAGTACCCGGGCGCGCAGCGCGAGCGGCCCGTCCGGAGCGTCGAGCCGGCCGTCGGCGCTCGCGTACACCTTCCGTCCGGCGATCCCGTCCAGCGTGCCGACGATGTGCAGGGTCGAGCCGACCGGCACGGGCCGCAGGAAGTCGGTCTCCAGCTTCCCGGTCACCGCGGGCCGGCGCAGCAGGTGACCGACGGTCGTGCCCAGCGCCTCGTCGAACGCGCAGGCCAGCAGGCCGCCGTGGGCCAGGCCGGGCGCGCCCTGGTGGGCCTCGGTGACCGTGAACTGGGCGAGGATCGCGTGGTCGGCGCCCATCTCGGTCTGCAGGTGCAGCCCGTGCTCGACCTGGTCGCCGCAGCCGAAGCAGTAGGCGTAGTGCGGGCCGAGCTTGCTGCCGGGCGGGGGTGCGTCCGGGTGCCGGTCCGGATGCTCGACCTCGACCGGAGGCCACGGCGGGGGTACTCGACTCACGTGCCCAGCGTAGTTCGGGCCCGGTGTTGCCCGGATGAGTCGTCCCCGTGTCCCGCTGAGCAGCCGGTCTGTGACGGGCCCGGGGCACGGCGCTGCAATGGGTACGGGTCGAGGAGGTGCGACATCGAACAGGAACGTCCGCGGCGGGCCGCCGACGAGAACGTCCCTTCGGTGCTGGACGTGGTGACACCGGCACTGGAACGCTCGTCGGCGCTGGCCGACGAGCTCGCCCAGCTGCTGGTGCCGGCGCGCTTGTTCAGCTGAGTCACGATTGTGACCAGCTGTGCACACCGCGCTGGATTCAGTGGCCGAGTAACGTCACCATGACCAGGCTGATGGGCAACAGGCAGGTACCCGGGGTGGAGGAATTAGGTCCATGGCGCGCGAACGGGTGGACGGCTTCATGGAGGCGAAGCGGCTGTCCGAGGAGCACGAACGGGTCAGGCCCCGTAGGACGGGGCCGGACATCCATGCCGGGCAACAACAGCTGCACGGCGCGTCCGGCCAGAACATGGACGGCATCGCGGCCAACTTCGACCAGCTCAACTTCCTCAACGGCCAGCTGCAGGCGCTGCGTGACGAGCTGACCGGGCACCTGAGCACCGCCGGCCGGCTGGCCGAGCCGCTGAGCGACGGCACGAGCCCGGTCACCGGGCCGATGCGCAAGGCGTTCCTCCAGCGCGCCGACGCGGAGGAGGGCGTCGCGGGCGTTCTGACCCAGTACCTGCGGGAGCTGGACGCGGTCAAGCTCGCGATCACGAGCACGCTGAACACCTACCGCGGGGTCGACGGGGATGCGGCGGCCCGCTTCGACCAGGTCGCGAACCAGGAGGACGCGGACTGATGAACGACCTGCCCGACGACTTCGACCGCAACCGCCTCCGCGAGACCTGGACCGAGCGGCACCCTCGCTCCAACAAGGCCGAGAGGCGCCTCGAGAGGCGGCGGAGGGTGCGCAAGCGCAACCGCAAGCCCGGGCACTTCGGCAAGGCCAACTGGGAGGCCTACCAGCACTTCGAGCTCTACAACATGATCATGAAGGCCGAGCCGAAGCAGATGTACCGGCGCGCGGAGGAGTGGAAGGCGCTCTCGAACGCCATCGAGGACACCACCGCGAAGGTCCAGAAGGTCGTGGAGCAGGTCATGGGGGTCTGGCAGGGCCAGGCCGCCGTGAACGCGGGCGCCTCCACCACCAGGCTCATGCAGTGGGCCGGCACCGCGAGCCACACCGCGGGCAAGGTCGCCGCGAACATGTCGGACTACACCGACGCGGTCTCCACCGCGCAGCGACACATGCCACCCCCGGGCTTCGCCACCGCCGAGCGGAACTTCCGCGACGGCTACACGGTCATGACCACCGGCGGCCCGGCGGACGCCGTCTTCCTCAAGCAGCTGACCTCCGACGGCATGGTCAGCCACCAGGAGGCGCGCGCCCGCAAGGCCGAGGCCGTCGCGGTCATGGAGGGATACGAGTCGCAGAGCAAGTCCGTGCACGACGGGATGCCGCACTTCACCGACCACGAGACGCCGATCCAGCCGCAGCCGGACTACACGCCGACCCCGGACCCGCCCGCCGGCGGCACGGGCGGCGGCTCCGGTACCCCCGGCGTCCCGCCGGCCGGCTCCGGCGTGCCCGCAGGCAACGGCTCGACGACGGCCGCCGGCTTCGTCGACTCGTTCGGCCCGGGCACCGGACCCGGTGGTGGTCCGCAGGGCCAGACGACCTTCGGCGGCCCGGGCAGCCTCAACAGCGGCGGCGGCGACGCGGTCCGCGGCGGTGCCGGGTTCGGCGCCGGCGGCCCCGGCG
>NZ_JBOHGB010000157.1:0-15851 GCF_050699935.1 Actinophytocola sp. | reverse complement strand
GCGCAGCGCCGAGCGGCCGCCGACCACGAGCCGCGCCTCGGCCAGCGCGTGCACCGCGTCGGGTGGCAGGTTGTCACCGGCCACGCCGATCACGGTCACCGTTGCCGTCATGGTGATTATTCGACCATGAACGGCCGTTCGGCGGTTGGGAGTATCCGACTATTCGTAATCAGAGATCAGCCTTCTTGAACTCGAACTCCCTCGCGGCGTCCGACTCGAGCAGGTACTTGACCTTGGCCAGGCCGAACGGCTTCGCCGGGTCCACCTTGAAGATGGTGCTCGCGCGGGGCGGGTTGCGCTCCGCGGCCGGGCCGTACCGGTAGTCGCCGGTGAGGCCCTCGAAGCTGACCGTGCCGAGCTCGGTGGAGGCCTTGAGGATGCCGTCCCGGGACAGGTCGCCGTTCTCGACGGCCTTCTCCAGCACCGCGGTCATCGCGCGCGCCTGGTTGTAGCCGAACGCGAAGTAGTAGTCCGGCTTCTCGTCGGGCGCGTACTTCGCGAGGTCGTCGACCATCGCCTTCATGCCCGGCACCGACTCGTCGCCCCACTCGGTGCCCTCCGCCACGATCAGCACCGACTGCTGCATGTACGGCGCGATCGCGGACTGGGCCAGCGCCCCGGTGTAGCTCGGCGACTGGCCGAACCACTGCGGTGCGTACCGGGCCTGCGCCGCGGTGCCCCAGATCTTGGCCGCGTCCGACGGCGTGGCCACGAGGAACACCATCTCGCACCTGGCACCGGCGAGCGCGCCGATCTGGCCGGCGTAGTTCTCCGTGCCCACCTTGAACCGCTGGGTGTTGGCGACCTCGAAGCCGTACTTCTCCGCGGCGAAGTCGATGCCCTGCTGGCCGGCCTCGCCGTACACGTCGTCCTGGATCATCGTGCAGATCACGGAGTCCGTGGAGCCGCCGCCGTCGGTCAGGTAGTAGTCGATCGCGTTGATCGCCTGCACCTGGTACGGCCCGCCGACCGGGAGCAGGTTGTCCTCCCGGACCCACAGCGCGTCCAGCGAGGCCGGCGCGGCGAGGATCTTGTCGGCGCGCAGCTGCGGCAGCACCGCGAGCGTCGGCGCGGTCCCCAGAACCTGGGTGAACGCGACGACGTCGCTCTTGATCTTGTTGTACGTCTGCACCGCGACATCGGTCTTGTACTGGGTGTCCTCCTGCACCAGCTCGACCTTGTACTTGCCGGCGATGCCGCCCTTCGCGTTGAGGGCCTCGAAGAAGACCTCGTTGCCCGCGGTCAGCGGCTGCCCGATCACGGCGACCGTGCCGGACAGCGGGGTCAGCACGCCGAGCTTGATCGTCGTGCCGTCGAAGCCGGCGGTCCGGCCCGGTGCCCCGGCCGCGCCGCCACCGGCGTCGTCGTCCTCCCCCGCACCGCCGCAGGCCGTGACGGCCAGCATCAGGCTCAGTGCGGCAGCGGCGAGCCCGAATCCCTTCTTGGTCACACGCATGTGACACCTCCTTGGTCAGTAGGAGAAGGGCCAGGCCTTGAAGTAGGCCTTGACCCGGAACCAGATGCCCGCCAAGCCTCTGGGTTCGAACACGAGGAACAGCACGATCAGCAGGCCGAAGATCGCCTGGTTGAGCGCGAAGACGCTGATGAAGCCATCCCCGCCCGCCTCGGTGGCGACGCCGGGAATGGCGCTGGAGTACTCGTCGATCAGCGCCGGCAGCGCGCCGACGAAGATGGCCCCGAGGATCGAGCCGAAGATCGTGCCCAGCCCACCGACGATGATGATCGCGATGTACTGGATGGACAGCAGCAGCGTCCAGTCGTCCGGGCTGACGTGCTGCTGGTAGGAGCCGAACAGCGCGCCGGCCATCGAGGCGATCGCGCTGGAGATCATGAACGCGCCGATCTTGTACCGGCCGGCCCGCACCCCGATGACCTCGGCGGCCTGGTCGTGGTCGCGGACCGCGCACAATGCCCGGCCGGGCCGGGTCCGCGCCAGGTTCTTGGCCAGCAGCGCGATGATCGCGACCAGCACCCACACCAGCCAGAAGTAGCCCTGGTTGCGGGAGTAGTTCTCGCCGGCGATCTCGACGGCACCGAGGTCGACCGGGCCGACGACCGGCTGGGCGAGCACCGACGTGCCGTTGTTGCCGTTGGTGAGCCAGGTGAGGTTGCGCCACAGGTGCTCGCCGATGAAGACCAGCCCGAGCGTGACGATGGCGAGGTAGTGCCCACGCAGCCGCAGCGCGAACGGCCCGATCAGCCCGCCCAGCACCGCGCCGACCGCGGCGGATGCCAGCAACCACAACGGAAGCGGCAGCCCGAAATCCCCGCCGACGAGCGCCGCGCAGTACGCGCCGGCGCCGATGAAGAACGCGTGGCCGAGCGAGATCTGTCCACTGTAGCCGGTCAGCAGGTTCAGCCCGATCGCGCCGATCGCGGTGATGCCGGAGTAGATCAGCACGGACAGCCAGAAGTCGTCCTGCACCACCGTCGGCAGCACCAGAAGCACGACCAGCATCGCGGCGAGCCCGGCACGCTTCGCGGGCGAGCCGAAGAGCCGCAGGTCCTGGGCGTAGCTGCGGACGAGGTTGCGGTGCGCCCTGCCCTTCGTCGCGGTGGCCATCAGATGCGCCTCACGTCCTTCGTGCCGAGCAACCCGTACGGCCGGATCAGCAGGATGAGGATCATCAACAGGTACGGCACGATGATCGAGACGTTCGAGCCCGCCCAGGAGAACAGCTGGTCCTGGTAGCCGCGGGTCAGCGCCTCGGCGAGGCCGATGATCAGCCCGCCGAGCACCGCGCCGGCCGGCGAGTCCAGCCCACCGAGGATCATCGCGGGGAACGCGGCGAGCGCGATGAAGCTGATCGACGGCGACAGCCCGGCGGGCCCGGCGGCGAGCGTGATGCCGGCGAGCGTCGCGAGGGCCGCCGCGATCGCCCACGACACCGCGTAGACCCGGCGGGCGCTGATCCCCTGCGCCAGCGCGGCCTCCGGGTCGAACGCGGTGGCCCGCATGGCGAGGCCGAACGAGGTGTAGCGGAAGAACAGGAAGAACAGCACCACGACGGCGGCGGTGAGCCCGATCGTCCACAGGTCGCGCACGCCGAGCACGAGCCCGCCGGCCTCGATCGTCTGGATGTTCCACGGGTTGGGGACCGGCAGGTTGTCGAACCCCCAGATCGCGGTGATCAGCGGTTCGAGGACGAACAGCAGGCCGATCGTGATCATGATGACCGCGAACGGCGGCTGGCCCACCATCCTGCGCAACACCAGCCGTTCCACGCTCGCGCCGACCACCGCCGCGCACGCGCACGCGAGCAGGATCGCCACGCCGAACGCGAGCGCGAGGTTGTTGGCGAACGTGTAGCCGAGGTACGCGCCGAGCGCGAGCAGCCCGCCCTGCGCGAAGTTGATCACGCCGGTGGACTTGTAGATCACCACGAAGCCCAGCGCCACCAAGGCATAGGTCGACCCGAGCGCGAGCCCCGCGAAAAGGTTGGTGAGAAAGGTACTCATCGCCACCTCACCGAGTTGTCCACAACCGACGGAGCTGTCCACAGCAGACGCACGCCGCCACCTTTTGTCGGTCCCCACCGGTAGACTGGACGACGGGGTGCCCCCGGAGAGGGTGGGGGCCGCCATCCACGGGTACGCGCGCGTGCGCGCGAGGCGTGGGCGGTCATTGGTACATCGCCTCGATCTCGGTCGTGAAGCGCTCCGCCATGGCCCGGCGCTTGACCTTCTGCGTCGCGGTCAGCTCACCGTCCTCGTGGTCGAGCTCCTTGCCGATCAGCGTGAACCTCTTGACCTGCTCGACGTTCGCGAACTTCTCGTTGGCCTCCCGCACGACGCCGTCGATCAGCGCGCGCACCTCCGGCTTCGCCGACAGGTCCGCGTACGTGGTGTAGGCGAGGCCGCGCCGGCTGGCCCAGTTGCCGACGGTCTCCAGCTCGATGCCGATCAGCGCGGTCAGGTACTTGCGCCGGTCGCCGATCACCACCGCCTCGCGCACGAACGGCGACACCTTCAGCAGGTTCTCGATCTCCGACGGCGAGATGTTCTTGCCGCCCGCGGTGATGATGACGTCCTTCTTGCGGTCGGTGATCCGCAGGTACCCGTCCGCGTCGAGCTCGCCGACGTCGCCGGTGTGCAGCCAGCCGTCGGCGTCGATCGTCTCGGCCGTCGCCGACGGGTTGTCGAGGTAGCCCTGGAACACACCGGCCGAGCGGGTGAGGATCTCGCCGTCGTCGGCGACGCGCACCTCCACGCCGGGCGAGGCGGTGCCGACCGTGCCGAGCCGGATGTCGCCGACCGGGTTCAGCGTGCAGATCGCGGTGTTCTCGGTCTGCCCGTAGCCCTCGCGGACCGGGATCCCGATGGCCCACAACCACTCCAGCACAGCCGGCGCGATCGGCGCCGCCCCGCTGATCGGCGCGCGGACCCGGGACATGCCGAGCCGCTCCCGCAGCGCGCGGAACACCAGCAGCTCGCACGCCGCGAGCACCAGCCGGTCGCCGACCGTCGGCCGGCCGGACATCCGGCGTGGCGCGATCCGCCTGCCCTGGCGCAGGCACGCCCGGTACAGCACCCGCTTGAGCCGCGACGCGTCCGCCATCCGGATCTCCACGGTGGCGAGCATCTTCTCCCATACCCGTGGCACGCCCAGGAAGACGGTCGGCTGCACGTCGCGCAGGTCGTTCGGGAACGACGGGCCGCCCTCCCCGAAGTTGACCACCAGGCCCGCCCACACGCCGTCGATGACCGAGATCAGCCGCTCCGCGACGTGGCACAGCGGCAGGTAGCTGAGCACCTCGTCGCCGCGGTCCGCACCGAGCGCGTCGACGAACGCGCGGCCGGACGCGACCAGGTTCGCGTGCGAGATCATCGCGCCCTTCGGCGGGCCGGTGGTGCCCGAGGTGTAGACGAGGATCGCGGTGGTGTCCGGGTCGAGCGCCTCGACCGACGCCACGTACCGCTCGAACGAGTCGTGCTCACGTTGGCCGCGCTCCTCCAACTCGGCGAACGTGAGCACGACGGGCAGGCTGGCGAAGCGCAGCCCGCGCGGGTCCATCACCACGATGTGCCGCAGCAGCGGCAGCCGGTCGCGCACGGCGAGTGCCTTGTCGAGCTGCTCCTCGTCCTCGGCGATCAGCACCTCGGCCTCGGAGTGCGAGAGCAGGTACTCGACCTCCGCGGCCGGCGACGTCGGGTACACGCCGACGGTGCACGCGCCGAGACCCTGCGCGGCGAGGTCCGCGATCACCCACTCCGGCCGGTTCTCCGCGTGGACCGCGACCCGCGTGCCCGCCTCGACGCCGAGCGAGCGCAGCCCGCCGGCCACGTCGGCCACGCGCCTCGCGTACTCCGCCCAGGTCCACTCGCGCCAGCAGCCACGGTACTTCTCGCGGATCGCCACCTCGTCCGGCCGGTTCACGGCGTGCTCCAGCAGGCGCGCGGCGAGCGTCGCGGTGCCCGTCGCCACGTGCGCGGTCGCGGTCATGCCAGTTCCGCCTCCCCGGAATCCTGTTCCGCCTCCCCGGAATTCAATGTGTTGGTTCCGTTGAAGAACGGACGGTTCGGCCTGGTCACGTACTTGTGGCTGGGTTGCGTCACGGTCCCCTGAGGTGCGGTTGGGAGACACTCGGCCTGATTTGATCTCGAGGTTGACGCAAGGCGTGTCATGCTCCGCCTCCCAGGTACGCCTCGATGACCTTGGGGTCCTGCTGGATCTCCGCCGGCGTGCCGGCGGCCAGCGGCACGCCGAAGTCCAGCGCCAGCACGCGGTCCGCCAGGTCCATGACCAGCCGCATGTCGTGCTCCACGAGGATCATCGCGAGGTCGAGCTCGCGGCGGACCTCGACGAGGTAACGCGCCATGTCCTCGGTCTCCTCGACGTTCATGCCGGCGACGGGCTCGTCGAGCAGCAGCAGCGTCGGCGACATGGCGAGCGCGCGGCCGAGCTCGGCCCGCTTGGCCACGCCGTAGGGCAGCAGCCCCGCCGGCATGCGGCGGTAGGGCTCGAGCTCGAGCAGCTCGACGATCTCCTCGACGGCGGCGCGGTGGGCGACCTCCTCGCGCTTGGCGCGGCCCCACCAGAACATGCCGGCGAGCATTCCGGTCCGCATCAGGTGGTGCCGGCCGAGCATGAGGTTCTCGATGAGCGTGAGGTTCTCGAACAGGCCGAGGTTCTGAAACGTCCGCGCCACGCCCAGGCCGGCGATGGCCGCGGGTGAGCGGCCGTTGATCCGCTCGCCCGCCAGCGTGATCGTGCCCTGCTGCGGGCGGTAGACACCGTTGAGGCAGTTGAAGATCGAGGTCTTGCCGGCGCCGTTCGGCCCGATCACGGCGAACAGCTCGCCGCGGTTGACGGTGAAGCCGACCCCGCTCAGGGCGGTCACGCCGCCGAACCGCAGCGTCAGGTCGCGGACCTCGAGCAGCGGCGCCGGCGTCTCCTCGGGCGGGCTCGCCTCCGGCTGGACCGCGGGAGTCTCCCGCTCGGTGGTCAGGCGCTCCATCGCTTCTTCCTCCGGTAGCTCTTGACCTCCGCGAACGAGCGCTTCTCCGTGTCGGAGGTCGAGCCCAGATAGAACTCGCGGATGTCCTCGTCGGCGAGCAACTCCTCGGCCGGGCCGTCGCGGACGACCTTGCCGACCTCCATGACGTAGCCGAACCTCGCGATGGACAGGGCCATCACCGCGTTCTGCTCGACCAGCAGCACGCTCGTGCCCTGCTCGTTGATCTGCACGATGATGTCGCGGACCTGCTCGACGAGCTTGGGCGCGAGGCCGAGCGACGGCTCGTCGAGCAGCAGCAGCCGCGGGCGGGCCATGAGCCCGCGGCCGATGGCGAGCATCTGCTGCTCGCCGCCGGAGAGGTAGCCGGCGGTCGAGCGCCTGCGCTCGGCCAGGATCGGGAACAGGTCGAACACCCGGCCGACCGACTCGCGGTAGTCGGCGCGGCGGCGGGTGTGGGCGCCGGCCCGGAGGTTCTCCTCGACGGTCATCTCGGCGAAGATCCGCCGGCCCTCCATGACCTGGCCGACCCCGTGGCGCACGACGTCGGCCGGGTCGGCTCCGGTGAGATCCTTGCCGGCGACCGTGACCGTGCCCTTGGTGATCTTGCCGCGGTGCGCGATCAGCAGGCCGGTGATGGCGCGCAGCAGCGTGGTCTTGCCGGCGCCGTTGGCCCCGAGCAGGGCGACGACCGCGCCGTCCGCCACCACGAGGGACAGGCCCCGCAGGACGAGCACCACGTCGTCGTAGACGACCTCGAGGTTGTTGACCGACAGGATCGACATGGCCGCTCCGCACTGAGCCGTTGCAACCCCGAACGTTGCCGACGTGACCACGATCACGTCAGAAACGGACCGTAACCGCTGGTACCGAGAGCGAGCAAGGATCAGGCCGAACCGTTACCACCCAAGCCACGGCCGATGACCAGGCTCGAGTCGGCCGCGAACGCGCGGGTGTCAGACTCGTCCGCGTGACCTCGGTTTTCGACTGGCTGGACACCCGCGCCGACGAGCGCAGGCGCGCGGGCCTCGCCCGGCGGCTGCGCCCGCGCCGCCACGACTCGGATCTGCTGGATCTCGCGGGCAACGACTACCTCGGCCTGTCCCGCGACAAGCGGGTCACCGGCGCCGCCGCCGCCGCGACGCTGCGCTGGGGCGCGGGCTCGACCGGCTCGCGGCTGGTGACCGGCACGATCGAGGCGCACACCGAGCTGGAGCACGAGCTGGCCGCGTTCTGCGGGACGCAGGCGGCCCTGGTGTTCTCGTCGGGTTTCATGGCCAACCTCGGCGCGATCACCGCGTTGTCCGGCAAGGGCAGTGCGATCGTCACGGACGCGTACCTGCACGCGTCGCTGATCGACGGCTGCCGGCTGTCCCGGGCCGACGTGGCGGTCGTCGCCCACGCCGACCCGGCGGCCGCGGCGCACGCGCTGCGTACCCGCCGCACCGAGCGGGCCCTGTTCGTCACCGACTCCGTCTTCTCGGTGGACGGCGACCTCGCGCCGCTGCCCGAGCTGTTCGCCGCCTGCCGCGAGCACGGCGCGGCGCTCGTGGTGGACGACGCCCACGGCTTCGGCGTGCTGGGCGACGGCGGCCGCGGCGCGGTGGCCGCGGCGGGCCTCATCGGCGAGCCGGACGTGGTGACGGCCGTGACGCTGTCCAAGGCGCTGGGCGCTCAGGGCGGCGCCGTGCTCGGCCCGCGCCGGGTGATCAAGCACCTGGTGGACTCGGCGCGCAGCTTCATCTTCGACACGGGCCTGTCGCCGGCCAGCACCGCCGCCGCGCTCGCCGCGCTGGGCGTGCTGCGTAACGAGCCGGACCTGCCCGCCCGGGCCCGCGCGGCCGCGTCGACGCTGGCGTCCCGGTTACGCGAGGCGGGGCTCACCGCGACGTCCCCGGACGCCGCGGTCGTGTCCGTGCTGGCGCGTTCTCCGGAGGCGGCCGTGCGGTGGGCGGACGACTGCCGGGCGGCCGGGGTGTGGGTCGGGTGCTTCCGACCGCCGTCGGTACCGGACAAGGTGTCCCGGCTGCGGTTGACGGCCCGGGCCGACCTCACCGAGGGCGAGCAGGACCGGGCCGTCGAGGTGATCACCCGGAGCGCGCCACCGTCCGCCGCATCGTGATGTGCTCGATGCCGTCCTCGTCGAACGGGGCACCCTCGGGCGCGAAACCGAACCGCGCGTAGAAGTCCTGCGCGTACGTCTGCGCGTCCAGCACCACGTCCGCGTCGCCGACCCGCTCCAGCGCCGCCGCCATGAGCCGCGCCCCCAGGCCCAGCCCGCGCGCGCCGGCGGCCGTGCACACGCGGCCGATCCGCCAGCCGCCGCCCGGCTCACGCAGCAGGCGGAGGTACGCCCGCGGCTCCCCCGCCCGCGCCAACCACAGGTGCCCCGTGTCCGGGCGCAGGTCACGACCGTCCAGCTCCGGGTACGGGCACTCCTGCTCGACGACGAACACGTCCACGCGCAACGTGAGCAGCGCGTACAGCTGCGCGGCCGTCAGCTCGTCACCGGTCGCGAAGGTCAGGTCCACACCGACTGGATATCAGATCTGTTCGCCGAGGTCGTCGGCGTACGCGGCCATCCTGGTGTAGACGCCCGGCTTGCCCGGCGCCGCGCAGCCCTCGCCCCACGACGTGATGCCGACCAGCGTGCGGTCGACGACCAGCGGACCGCCCGAGTCACCCTGGCAGGAGTCCACGCCACCCTCGGGTACGCCGGCGCACGCCATCGCCTCGGACTGGTACGCCGGGTAGGACTGCACGCAGTCCGCGTCCGCGATCATCGGCACCTCCGCCTTGAGCAGGAAGCGGGACGCCTGGCCCTCCGCCGACGTGCGGCCCCAGCCCAGGATCGTGCCGACCACGCCCGGCGCGTACAGCTCGGCCTCGCGCGCGATGTCGAGGGTGTCGTACGGCAGCGGCCGGGTGAGCGAGAGCACCGCCACGTCGGCGCCGGAGCGCACGTCCGTGAACTCGGGGTGCACCCAGATCCCGTCGACGGCACTGGTCGTGCCCGCGTCGCTCTCCTTGTCCTCGCGCCCGCCGACGACCACGACGTCCGCCGGCTTCCTCCCGATGGCGCAGTGGGCCGCGGTGACGACCTTGTCGTCGGCGACCAGCGAGCCGCCGCAGTACTGGAAGCCGTCCGCCGTCGTCAGGTACACCATGTAGCTGTGGTCGGCGATGCTCGCCCGCGTGCCGCCGACGATCTCCTGGTCGGCGCTGGCCTGGTTGAGCCCGATCGCCCCCGTGGCAACGATGCCCGCGGCGAGCAGCAGCCGCGTGACCCGGGAGGTAGCCCCCATGTCATCTCCTCACACTGGTCGACACTGCCAAGCAGGCTGTCGTGGGGGCGGTGAGCTGGGCAACTTGACCATGTAGCTAGACCGGGTGAAATCGGCGGCCGGGCACCGCCGCGACCGGCCCGAGACGGGGTCTGTGAGCGGCCGGATCCGTTGACCTACAACGCTTTCCGGGCACCGGAGACCAGCCCGCCGAGGAGCGGGATCAGTGGGACCGGGGAGACGCTAGCTGCCGTTCCCGGTGGACTCGTCGCGGTCGGACGAGCCGCCGCCGAACCGGTTGAAGACCTTGCCCGCGGCCCCGGAGACCGCCTCGCCGACGTCGCTCAGCACCTTGGCCAGCGGATCGGTGGAGTTCGACCAGGACTCCTTGTACGAGCGGCCGGCCGCGCGCACGTCGTCCATCATGGACGAGCTCGGGGCGTCGTCGGCGCGGCGCTGGTAGTCGCCGGCGAGGATCGCGCGGTACTCCTCCGACGCGGCCCACCGCTGCAGCTGCGCGGCGCGCACGACCGCGAACGGGTGGCTCATGCCCTCGACGGTCATCAGCTTGAGGATGCTGTCGCGGATGTCGTCGACTTCCTCGTACTCCTTGGCCTGCTCCATGAACTCGGGGATGTCGATGTCCGACATCGACAGACCGCCGGCCATGTACACGTGCTGGCGCAACGACGCCGCCGGATCCTGGCCGCAGAGCAGGCCGGCCCGGTCGGCGGTCAGCTCCGCCTTGCGGAACCACTCCATCAGCGCGGCGATCACCGCGCGCAGCCCGAGCGCGCCGATCGGCACCCACTGGACCGTGGCCTGCAGGCGCAGCAACCGCATCAGCAGGGTGCGCAGCACGTTGTGGCCGGAGAGGATGTGCCCGGTCTCGTGGCCGACCACGCTACGCAGGCTCTCGATGTCGAGCGACTCGACGATGCCGGTGGTGAGCACGATGAACGGCTTGTCGATGCCGATCGCGAAGCCGTTCGCGCGGGGGTCGCGGGCGACGTACAGCTCGGGCACCGTGTCGAGGTCGAGCGTCTCGGCCGCGTCGATGCGCAGCTGGTTGATCCGGGGGTACTGCTTCTCGCCGACCCGGATGGCGGACGCCACGGCGTAGAGCCGCTCGGCGCGCTCGTTCCACATGCCGGCCACTGCCTTCAGCACCGACGAGATTCCCGGCACCGCCCGCAGGGCGGCCATCGCGCCCTTGTCGGCCGGGTGCTCGTAGGCCCGCGGACTGATCCCCGGGAACCGGACTCGCGTCGAGCTTCGATCCACCTCGTTGTCGGTCACGTCGCACTCCCCTCGATCTGCCGTCCACACTATGCCCGAGGCAGGGCCCGGCGGGTGCGATACGGCGAGACTAGGCTGAGGGCGCCGGAAACGATCACTCTCCTGGGAGATGACGATGAGCCTCGAACGTCCCGTTGCGCCTGATCCCTACGCCTTCCTGCCGGCCGTCGGTTCGTTCACGGTGACCTCCACCGATGTCACCGACGGTGCGCAGCTGCCGATGAGCGCGGTGCACGACAGCGCGGGCGGCAAGAACACCTCGCCGCGGCTGACCTGGTCCGGCTTCCCCGAGGGCACCCGCGGCTTCGTCGTCACGTGCTTCGACCCGGACGCGCCCATCCCCGGCGGGTTCTGGCACTGGATCGCGGTGAACCTGCCGGCCTCGGTCACCGAGCTGTCCGCGGGCGCCGGCGCCGACGACGCGAGCCTGCCCGGCGACGCCTTCCACGTGCGCAACGACTTCACCACCCGCGCCTTCGGCGGCGCCGCGCCGCCCCAGGGCGACCAGCCGCACCGGTACTACTTCGTGGTGCACGCGGTGGACGTGGACGCCCTCGAGGTCGACGAGAACGCCTCGGCCGCGGTCGTGAGCTTCAACCTGGCCTTCCACACGCTCGCCCGCGCGATCATCACCCCCACGTATCAGCACTGAGGTCGGTGTCGTGTGAGGTCTTGTGCCGACCAACGCAACCTCAGGGGACCGTGACGGCGCTCAGCCACTATCAACCGGAAGTCCGCACCGTTCGCTGGAACGCAACCAACACTTTTGATTCCGGGGAGGCGGACTAGTGCACTTCGATCTGGTCATCATCGGCACCGGTTCCGGCAACTCCATCCTCGACGAGCGGTTCGCCGGGTGGCGGGTGGCGATCGTCGAGCGCGGGGTGTTCGGCGGCACCTGCCTGAACGTCGGCTGCATCCCCACGAAGATGTTCGTGCACACCGCCGACCTCGCGGCCACTCCGGCGGCGTCGGCGAAGCTCGGCGTGGACGCGGAGCTTCGCGGGATCCGGTGGACCGACATCCGGGACCGGATCTTCGGCCGCATCGACCCGATCGCCGCGGGCGGGCGTGAGTACCGGCGCGCGCACGAGGACAACGCGAACGTCACCGTCTACCAGGGGACGGCGCGGTTCACCGGCCCGCGGCGGCTGGCGATCACCGGCTCGGACGCCGGCCCGGACGCCGAGGTCACCGCGGAGGTCACCGCCGACCGGGTCGTGCTCGCGAATGGCGGCCGCCCGGTCGTGCCGCCAGAGCTCGAGGGCATCGAATATCACACGAGCGACACGATCATGCGCCTCGACGAGCTGCCCCGGCGCATGGTGATCATCGGCACCGGGTTCGTCGCCGCGGAGTTCGCGCACGTGTTCTCCGCGTTCGGCGTCGACGTCACGATCGTCGGCCGGTCGGGTGCGCTGCTGCGCCACGAGGACACCGACATCAGCGCCCGGTTCACCGAGCTGGCCGGCCAGCGGTGGGACCTGCGGATGAACCGCCGCCTCGTCGGCGCGTCCGCCGTGGACGGCGGCGTCCGGGTCGACCTGGCCGGGGACGAGTCGATCGACACCGACACGGTGCTGGTCGCGATCGGCCGCAGGCCGAACTCCGACACGCTCGACCTGTCGGCCGCCGGCATCGACGTGACGTCCGACGGCCGCGTGGTGGTCGACGCGACGCAGCGCACGACCGCCGAGGGCGTCTGGGCGCTGGGCGACATCAGCTCGCCGTACGAGCTGAAGCACGTGGCCAACCACGAGGCACGAATCGTGCGGCACAACCTGCTCAACCCCGACGCGCCCATCGAGTCCGACCACCGGTTCGTGCCGCACGCGGTGTTCAGCTCCCCGCAGATCGCCTCGGTCGGGATGTCCGAGCAGGAGGCTCGCGCCCGGGGCGTGCGGTACGTGACGTCCACACAGGACTACGCGGGCATCGCGTACGGCTGGGCGATGGAGGACACCTCGGGCTTCGCGAAGCTGCTCGCCGATCCGGCGTCGGGGCAGCTGCTGGGCGCGCACATCATCGGCCCGCAGGCGTCGACGCTGATCCAGGCGCTGATCCAGGCGATGAGCTTCGGTCTCGACGCACGCGACATGGCGCGCGGCCAGTACTGGATCCACCCGGGCATGCCGGAGCTGATCGAGAACGCCCTGCTGAGCCTGCCCCTGACCGGGAGGTAACGTGCCGGCGGCCCCGTTTGTGTTCCCGGCCCGAAGGGTGGACCGCGTGACGTTCTGGGATCAGGTGCGCTCGACTTGGAACGCGACCGTCGAGTCCGCCGACCGGGCCGTCGCGGCGCCCTCCGTGCACCTGAAACCGATGTTCCGGTTCTCCCTCTACCGCCCCAAGGTGCCGATCGTGGTCACCGGGGACCGCGGTGCCGGCAAGTCGCTGATGTACGACGCGATCGTGGGCAAGGTCGGCACGACCTACGCGCCTCCCGGCAAGAGCGACGACGCCGAGCCACACAAGATCGTGCTGAGCACGAGCTCGAAGCGGGTCCGGTGCGCGATGGTGGTCGTGCCGGGCCAGGACTCGAGAGAGCGGGAGGACGCCCTCGAGCCGATGATGACCGGCGGCGCCTTCCCGACCGGCCTCGTCCACGTGACCTGCTACGGGCACAACACCGTGTGGGACTCCCGGGACCGGCGGACCGTCGGCGACGACTTCGCCCTGCGGGAGGGCACGTTGACCGCGGAGTCCCTGCGGCAGCGCAACCTCGAGCAGGAGGCCGAGGAGTTCGAGAAGGTCTGCGCGATGCTGCGCGACGCCTGGCACCGCAAGTCGGACGTGTGGCTGATCATCGCGGTGGCCAAGTGCGACCTGTACTGGTCCCGGATAGACAAGGCACGCGACCACTACCTGCCCGGCGCCGCCGACTCCCGCTTCGCCGCCGCACTGCGCGGGCTGGTCGCGCACGTGGGCGAGAGCAACTTCGCCGGGCTCGCGGTGCTGCCGCTGAGCTGCTACCCGGACTCGCACGAGTTTCACCCGACCCTGCCGATGGCACGTCCCGAACTGGACCAACGGCAGGCTACGGTTCTCGTCAACCGGTTCCGGAGCGTACTGGGAGACTTCTGTGGAAGGCGGTAGCGTCGTCGTGGCCAGGGCGATCACGGGCGCGGAGTTCGACGAGGCGCTCGGCCGGGCGGAACGGCTCCTCGACTCCTTCGACCGGATCGGGGCCCGTGCCCGGGTCTCCTCCGTGCTCGTCGCCGGCTCGGCCCTCGCCGCCTTCCTGCTGCTCGCGCTGATCGTCGCGACCGGGCTGCCCGCGGCGGCCGCGGTCGCCGTCGCGGTGGTCGGCGTGGCCGGTGAGGGGCTGACGATCGTCGCGATCCTGCGGCACGTCCGTGCGTTGCACGCCATGGCGCGACGCGACGAGCGGGCCATGCTCGAGGTCGTCGACATGTTGCGGGAGCTGCTGCCGGACATCGCGAAGGAGGAGGGCTGGGGCCCGGCCCGCGTCCAGATCGCGGCCGCCCGGGTGTCCCGGTTCCCCATCGGCCGCCGGGGCAGCCGATGAGCGAAGCTCGCGAAGCGAACCACTCGGCACATGGCGACCGCGAGCGCCGCCGCCGAGCCTGCGAGGGGATGTCGTGAGCGAGTCGCCCGGCTGGAAGTGGCTCGGCCGCGCCGCCGACATCGTGCAGCTCTGGCCCGTGGTGGCCGCGTTCGGGCTGATCGTCGCCGCGGCGCTGAACGGCGAGGACATCGCCGGCGCGGTGGGCGGCGAACCCGTACTCGTGGGCATCGTCGGCGTGCTGGGTGTGGTGGGGCTGCTCATGGTCATCGGCGGCGTGGCCGGGCGCAGCGACCTGCGCAAGGTCTTCCGCCCCGACCGGGGGCGCTGGGACAGCATCGTCCTGCTCGTCGGCGGCGTGCTCGTCGGCATCGCCCTGGTGCTGGTGCTCGTGGCGTTCTGAGCCGGTCACCGCGAGGTGCGCAGGGTCGGCAGGTCCGGCGGGGCACCCTTCTCGATGAGCCGGACCACCGCGTCCGTGTCGAGGTGCTCGGCCACCAGGTCGCCGAGCAGGTTCAGCTGGGCCGCGCGGATCTCGGCCACCCGGGTGTCGGCCGCCGGTGTGAAGCCCGGCCGGTCGGCGTGGCCGGCGGCCCAGCGCAGCAGCGCCCGGCGGAAGCGGTCGTTGTCGAGCAGGCCGTGCCAGTGCGTCGCGGCGATCGAGCCGGCCAGGACGCCTTCCGACGGCTCGATCAGCGGCGGCAGCGAGCCACGGCGGGTGACCTGACCGTGATGGATCTCGTACCCGGTGACCGGTTCGCCGAGGGCCACGCCGGCCGGGCGCGCGAGGGTCTTCGCCGGGGCGAACCGGATGTCGACGTCGAGCAGGCCCAGGCCCGCCACCACGCCGGTGCCCGACTCCACCTCGTCGTGGATCCGGTCGGCCAGCATCTGGAACCCGCCGCACAGGGCCAGGAGCGGGCGGCCGGCACGTGCGTGGCGCACCACCGCGTCGGCCAGTCCCCGCCGCCGCAGCCACGCCAGATCGTCCACTGTGGACTTGGTGCCGGGCAGGACGACCAGGTCGGCGTCCGCGATACGTGACGAATCCGTGACGAAGCGGACGGCGACGCCGGGTTCGCACGCCAGCGCCTCCACATCCGTGGCGTTCGAGATGCGGGGCAGCCGGACCACCGCCACCCGCAGCCACTGCTCCCCCACCGGGGGCGCCGGCCGGCCGAGCACGCCGTCCGCGGCGTAGGACAGCGAGTCCTCCGCCTCGAGCCACAGGTCCGGCCGCCACGGGAGGACGCCGAGCACCGGCCG
>NZ_JBOHGB010000156.1:0-15857 GCF_050699935.1 Actinophytocola sp. | reverse complement strand
ACCCAACGGCGTTCGCTGGCCACACCGAGCAGACGCCGCGCCACCACCAAACACAACAGCCCCCGGTCCGTGAGCCGAGGCTTGCGACCTACCTGACGGTCACGGGACCAGCCCACGACCGGCAAAAACCCGATCTTCGAGCCCACACCGACGCGCCACAAGATCATCAGGACTCGATCATCTAGTGGTGGGTACTGACGGAGAACGGGTTCGTGGCTGGGCTGTGGACAACTTGGCGGGTTGTGATGCCGCTGTGCCGGACATGGACCGGGGACCCGCTGGGCGGGCCCCGGCCCCGATCTGGTCAGTTCTGTGGGGGTTGCGCCGGCGGTGCCGGTGGGGTCTGCGGCGGCCGAGCACCCGGGGCGGCCGGCGGCGGAGCGGCGGCCTGCTGCGGCGGCAGTGGCGCGGCCTGCGGGGCGCCCGCCTGCGTGATCGTGCCCATCGGCGGCGTTGGGGTGACCGGCTCGTTCAGGCTGTCGAAGGCACCCTTGAGGGACGGTGCGGCCCGCACCTGCGGGTCGTCGACCTCGTAGTACTCCTTCTTCTGGAACTTGCCGAAGTTCGCGATCATGCTCGACGGGAACGTGTCGAACCTCGTGTTGAACGCGCGGACGTTGCCGTTGTAGAAGCGGCGGCCGGCGGCGATGCGGTCCTCACACTCCACCATCTGCTGCTGCAGGTAGAGGAAGTCCTGGTTCGCCTTCAGGTCCGGGTACTGCTCGGCCACGGCGAAGAAGTTCGACAGCGCGCCGTTCAGGGACCGCTCCGCGTCGCCTTGCGCCGCCGGGCCCGCGCCGTGGGCGGCCACCGCCTGGCTACGTGCCTGGACGACCTGCGCCAGCGTCTGCCGCTCGAACTTGGCGGCCGCCTTCGTGACCTCCACCAGGTTCCCGATGAGGTCGTGCCGGCGTTGCAGCTCGACGTCGATCTGGCGCCAGGACTCCTCGATGGTGTTCCGCTGTCTCGCGAACTTGTTGTAGCTCGCGATGAACGCCACGACGACGATCACGATGACGGCGACCACGACCAGGATGATGATCACTGCTGCGTCCACCCGGGCAGGCTATCGCGTCAGCCCCGTCCTCGCGGGACCTCGGCCGATGTCACAGCCCGAGATCGACCAGATCCAGCAGGTACCGGTACGGCAGCCCCCGCGCCTCGATCGCCTCGCGCGCACCGGTGTCGCGGTCGACGACCGTGGCCACGCCGACCACCGTGGCGCCCGCCTCGGTGAGCGCGTCGACCGCGGTGAGCACGCTGGCGCCGGTGGTCGAGGTGTCCTCGACCGCGAGCACCGGCTGGCCCGCCACCTCGATGCCCTCGATGCGCCGCTGCATCCCGTGTTCCTTGGCCGACTTGCGCACCACGAACACGTCCAGCACCTCGCCGGCCGCCGCGGCGGCGTGCATCATCGCGCCGGCGACCGGATCCGCGCCGAGCGTGAGCCCACCGGCCGCGACGTAGTCCCAGTCGGCGGTGAGCTGACGCAACAGCCGGCCGATCAGCGGGGCCGCCGCGTGATGCAACGTGGCGCGCCGGAGGTCGATGTAGTAGTCGGCCTCCTTGCCGGACGCGAGCACGACCCGGCCGTGCACCACGGCCAGCTCGGTCACCAGCCGAGCCAGTTCGCGCTTCGCGGTCAGGTCAACAGCGGGAGCGGTTCGCACGACCGGAGCCTCTCATGCGCCACCGACAAAACCCGGCCGGCGCGCCCGGCTCAGCCGAAGCCGCGATCGTCCTGCTTGAGCGCGGTGTCGACGGTGAGCGCGGACGCCACGACGAGGCTCGCGAGCGGGTCGGCGAGCTGCCGGTGGATCTGCACCACGTAGTTGTCCGCCGTGGTGAACATCGTCTTCGCCAGGCCCTCCCACGTCTTCGTGATCCGGGCGACCTCCGCGCCCGTGTGGTCGAGGACCGCGAAGTTCCACGCGTGCCAGTTCTCCGCCTGGATGCCGCCGACCTGCTGCTCGTGGACCACGAAGCTGAAGCGGATCTTGCCGAAGACATTGTCCTGCACGATCTGCCCGACCTCGGCGCCGTCCGGCCGCGCCACGATCACCCGCGACTTGAACACCTTCGCGGGCCTGGTCAGCATCAGCATCGGCTGGTGGTTGGCGTCGCGCACCTCGAGGCGGTGGGTGAGGAACTGGTCGTAGCTGGAGAAGAACCGGACGGCCTTCTTGAGCGCGGACTGGCCGACCTGGGCGACCGACCCGAGCTGCCGGCCGTGCTGGTCGAACACGCCGTACTCGTTGGCCATCTCGATGAGCTTGACCTTCTGGTTCACCACGAGCACGGGCTCGGTGAACAGGGTGCCGCCGCCGTAGCCGGCCTGGCCGACGCCGGCGGCCCGGGTCTGCTCGCGGATCCGGTCGGGATCCGGACCGCGGCCGAGCGGGACCTCCCAGCCGCTGGCGTCACTGCGCTGCTGTTGTTGCTGTTGTTGCTGGGTGTGCGGGGTCCACTGGTTCCCGTCCCACCAGCGCAGGACCGTCGAGCCGGGTCGTTCCGGGTACCACCCGGGTTGCTGTGTCATCCTCGTCCCCTCCCCCGAGCTCACGATTTCCAGACGAAGCTTGGCACCTGGTCCACCACGTCGCAGAGGTAGTCGAGCATCCACTGCACCTTCGGCAGGTCGATCTTGCTGCGGTCCCAGGTCATGAGGTCACCGCGCTCGAAGCGGAACGGGACGGACAGCGCGCGCTCGTCGCCGAGCAACCACTCCATCATCCGCGGGTGCAGCACGTCGTAGGCGAACTTCTCGCCCGTCGTGCCGTCGCTCGTCTTGATGTGGAACGTCTCGTTGAACTGCTCGCTCTCCAGCTGCAGGTCCCGCACGCCGACGAAGCCGAGCAGCTTGCGGCCGAAGCCCTCCCGGCCGACCTGCAGCGTCGGCCGGTCGGCCGGGAGCGACAGGGCGGCGACCGTGTGCGTGTAGGTCACCGTGCGCCGGTCCTTGCCGGTGCCGTGGGTCTCCTTGTAGCTGTACTCGAACGCCATGATCTGTCGGCCTCGGTGCTGGCCGCGCAGTACGTGCACTGCGTTGCGGCTGTGCCCCTCGCCGAACGGGTCGCCGAGGAACCGGTTGACGAGCGAGCGGTCCCGCTCGGTGTAGCGCCAGCCGTGCTGCGCCGCGAACGCCTTGAACTCGGCGACCTTCTTCTGGTGCGCCTTGTGCTGGAAGTAGAACACCACGCCGATGACGATCACGGCGGCGATGATCAGCAGTACGGTCTCCGTGCTTCCCATGTCTCCCCTCAACTTCCCCCGGTCGGGACTGATCCGACTCTCGTCAGGTGCGGTTTCGTCCCAAGCTCGCCCGGGTCTCGAACCGCCGCAGCAGGGCGCGCGGCAGCAGGCGCGGCAGGGCGAGCAGTGCCTTGTACGGCAGGCCCGGCACCGAGACCTGCCGGCCGCGACGCAGGTCGCGCAGGCAGTCGGCGACGACCCGGTCGGCGTCGAGCCACATCTTCGCGGGCAGGTCCGACATCTCGTCGCCGGCGCGGTCGCGGAACTCGGTGCGCGTGAACCCGGGCACGAGGGCCAGTACCCGCACGCCGGTACCGGCGAGGTTCGCGGCCATGCCCTCGGAGAACGTCGTCACCCAGGCCTTGCTGGCGGCGTAGGTCGGGCCGGTGCCGGGGAAGTAGCCGGCCACGCTCGACACGTTGATCACGCCGCCGTGGCGGCGGGCGAGCATGCCGGGCAGCGCGGCGCGGGTCAGCCGCAGGACGGTGGTCACGTTGACGTCGAGCTGTGCCTGCAGCGCCTCCGGGTCGGTCTCGCTGAACGCGCCGCGGGTGCCGAAGCCCGCGTTGTTGACCAGCAGGTCGATCGGCCTCTCGTCGTCGGCGAGCCGCTCCTCGACGCGCTTGCGGGCGCGGGTGGTGGACAGGTCGGCGGTCATCGGCGCGACGTCGACGCCGTGTGCCTCGGCCAGCTCGGTCGCGACCTCCTTGAGCCGTTCTCTCGTCCGGGCAACGATCACCAGGTCGTATCCGTCTGCGGCGAGCTTGCGGGCGAACGCGGCCCCGATCCCGGCCGTGGCCCCGGTGACGAGCGCTGTTGGCATGTGGACACGTTAATGGCTCACCGATCGGGTGAGTCGGCGACTACCGGTCTAGTCGCTCCGCTCCCCATGTCGGCCTGTCGGGTGCTCGTGTTCACCGACCGGGTCAATCTCCGCGTCGAACGGGTCGATCACGTCGGCAACCTCGCCGATCCCGCGCAGCAGCCGCTCGAGCCGCGACGGGCTCGCGTTCGGCGGGGCACCCGCGAGCACCCAGCCGTCCTCGATCCAGGTGACCGCGATGTCCGCGCCGATCTCCTCGGTGGCGTCGACGAGGTCCGGCGTGATCAGTCCGCGCGCGGCGGTCAGCTCGGAGACGAACGCGTACCGCTGGCCGACCGGGCCGAGGAGCTCGGGCATGTGCTCGCGCTGGAACGGCGCGCTCGGCAGCCACAGCTCGACGACCGCGGGCAGCGTGCGCCGGCACTGCACGGCGGCGATCACGGCGGTGACGCGGCCGCCCGACTCCAGGTCGAAGACGTAGACGCGCCGCCGGCCGTCCGCGGTGAACGTCGACCCGGCGACCACGTCGCGCGCGATGCCGCCGCCGTGGAAGGCGATCGCGCCGCCGCTCCACTGGGTCGGCAGCACGTGGTCGGAGTCGGCGAACTGCCAGCCGCGGAGGGCGGCCCAGCGGCGGCGCTCCCGGTTGCGGGAGGTCAGCAGGGCCCGGTCGCGCAGCAGAACCAGGACGCCGGCGATCGCGAGGACGGCCGCGACGGCGAACCAGACCCATGCCGGTATTCCCACGCCGGGAAGCGTAGTAGGCCGAGTGGTCGAACCGGGATCCGGCGCGCCTTCTACAACCAATTGGTTGACAAAGTCGCGGCCCACTCGTACCGTCTTCTGCAACCAATTGGTTGAGGAGGAGGTCGACGGTGGCCGAGGACCGGCTCTCGCGGGTGTTCGGGGCCCTGGCGGACCCGACCCGGCGGGACATCGTGGCGCGGTTGGCGGTCGGGGACGCGACGGTGGGCCAGCTCGCCGAGCCGTACGACGTGTCCGTGCAGGCGGTCTCGAAGCACGTGAAGGTGCTGGAGGACGCCGGGCTGGTGACGCGGTCGCGGGACGCGCAGCGCCGCCCGTGCCACCTCGAGGCGGAGGTGTTCGACCTGATGACCAAGTGGATCGAGCGCTACCGGCGCGCGGCCGAGGAGCGGTTCCGTCGCCTGGACGCCGTGCTGGCGGAGCTGGCCGACGACCCGAAGACGGACTCTGACAAGCGACGAGGAGCACCATGAGCACGAAGACAGAGAACGAGACGACCCCCGAGACCCGCATCGAGGCCGACCCGGCGGTGCCGGTGATCCGCATCGTCCGCGAGTTCGACGCGCCGCCCGAGCGGGTGTTCCGGGCGTTCACCGATCCCGACGTGTTCGTCCAGTGGCTCGGTCCCGACTCGACGTCGGTGCGGCTGGACAAGTGGGACGCGGTGAACGGCGGCAGCTACCGGTACACGATGCTGCGGGGCTCGGAGGAGCTGGTGACGTTCTGGGGTTCCTTCCACGCGGTTCGCTCGCCGGACCTGCTGGTGCAGACCCAGTCGATGGAAGGCGCGGGCGACGAGGCGGTGCTGAACACGCTGACGTTCGAGGCGCTGCCCGACGGCCGCACACGGCTGACGGACACGACGCTGACGGACAGCTTCGAGGTTCGCGACATGATCCTGTCGAGCGGCTTGGACGAGGGCGTGATCGCGGGCTACCAGAAGCTGGACGACCTGCTCGCGAAGGACTGACCGGGTGCGGGGCGGTCGGCGGGGTGATCACAGCGCTGATCACAGCGCTGATCACAGCGCTGATCACACTGCCGGCCGCCCGGCCGCGGGTACCGGTGGCAGCGCCCACCACGTGTCCATGCGGCGGACCGCACCGGCGCCCGGCCCGTCCCGCATGATGCGGGCGACGCGGAGGAGGAAGGCCACGATGCCTGCCGCGCCCTGCATCCAGCCGACGCCGGGCGGTAGCAGCGGCTCCGGGACCCGGTGCTCGACGAACCGCCACCAGGCGTGGGGCCCGTCGCGAACGGCGCGCCCGACCAGGGTGCCGGCGAGGTGCAGCGCGAAGGCGAGATCGTCGTCGGCACCGGCGCGCTGCCAGGAGTCGAGAAAGACCTCGCCCACGCCGGCCGTGCCGCAGCAGCGCCCGTCGTTGTCCCAGAAGCCGGGCCGCAGCCGGGCGGGCAGGCCCGAGGTGCGGATGCTGTGCAGGCAGCGGCGGTGCCACGTGAGCGGCGACTCGCCGGCGATGTCGTCGACGCCGGCCCGCTCCAGGGCGAGGAAGAGCAGTGAGGTGCCGGTGGGGCCGTGGCACCAGGAGTAGGTGAACTCGTCGTGGTCCGCGGCGGCCGGGATCCGGCGCGGGACGACGAACCCGCCGTCGCTCGGGTCGCCGAGGCACACCAGGTGCTCGACGCCGAGGCGGGCGGCACCGGTCAGGCCCGGGCGGCCGAGCTCGGCGCCGGCGAGGGCGAGCGCCGCAGCGATGCCCGCGACGCCGTGCGAGAAGTTGGGCATCCGCGCGTCGGCGTCGGTGCGGAACCGTCGCGGTACGAACGGCCAGTCCAGCCCGGTCGGTACGGTCTCCCGCTCAGCCAGCAGCACCGCGGCGGCCCGCTCGGCCAGCTCGCCGCCGCGCCGCACGCCCGCGCGCCGGGCCCACAACCCGCCGAGCAGAACGCCGGCCGTGCCGAGCACGACGTCGTTGATGCGGGCGCCGGGGAGGAAGCGACACTCGTCGAGGACCCTCTGCGGCCAGCCGTCGGGCGTGGCCAGCGCGAGGAGCCGGTCCACGGCCGCCTCCGCGCCGCCGGTGCCGAGCGCGGTGAGCACGCCGATCGTGCTGACCAGTCCGTGGAAGTACGTGCAGTCGGTCTCGGCGGCGATCCGCGCCAGCAGCCGGTCGGCGACCGCGTCCGCGAGGGACCGCTCCTCGACGGTCCACGGGCGGACGAGCCGGACCTCGGCCAGCACGAGCGCGAGGCTGCCGATCCCGCTGTTCATGCCGTACCGGTAGCTCGGCGTCAGCCGGCCGGGAACGGACTCGGGGATCCACGGGCCGTCGTCGTCCCAGCCCACCTGGTCCAGCACCCAGCGCCAACCGGACTCGGCGAGCTCGTGAAAGGTCTCCGCACCGGGCCCGCTCACCACTCGATGATCGCACCCCGACCAAGCCGACCCACACCAGGAACCCAGCCAACAGAACGTCCCCCGCGCGCACGCGCGTGCAGAACCCGACTACCGAAAGCCCCACCCTGTCCCGGGGGCCACCCTCACATGCCAGTCTACCGGCGGGCGCTGACGAAAACGGGCGGTGCCGGCGGGCTGTGGACAATCGGGTCGCTTGTGGACAACTCCTAGCGAGCGGCTCGCGAGTCCGAAGTGGACTCACGAGCCACACCGGTCAGAGAGCCCGGCCCACGATCAGGGCCGAGTTGTCGTCCGCCACGTCCACGCGGACCGTGTCGCCGTCGCGGATCTCGCCCGCCAGCAGCGCCTTCGCCAGCTGGTCGCCGATGGCCGAGGAGACCAGGCGGCGCAGCGGGCGGGCGCCGTAGACCGGGTCGAACCCGGTGAGCGCCAGCCAGTCCCGGGCCGACGGGGAGACGTCCAGGGTCAGCCGGCGGGCGGCCAGGCGCTTGCCCAGTTGCACCACCTGGATATCCACAATGGACGTGAGCTCCTCGGTGGCCAGCGAGTGGAACACGACCACGTCGTCGAGCCGGTTGAGGAACTCCGGCTTGAAGTGGCGCTGCACCACCGACAGCACGGCGTCCTTGCGCTGCCGCTCGTCGAGGTTGGCGTCCGCGATGGCCTGCGAGCCGAGGTTCGACGTCAGCACCAGGATCGTGTTCCGGAAGTCCACCGTCCGGCCCTGGCCGTCGGTCAGCCGACCGTCGTCGAGGACCTGCAGCAGCACGTCGAACACATCCGTGTGCGCCTTCTCCACCTCGTCCAGCAGCACCACGCTGTACGGCCGCCGCCGCACCGCCTCGGTGAGCTGGCCACCCCGGTCGTAGCCGACGTACCCGGGCGGCGCGCCGACGAGCCGGGCCACCGAGTGCTTCTCGGAGTACTCGCTCATGTCGATGCGCACCATCGCGCGCTCGTCGTCGAACAGGAACTCCGCCAGCGCCTTGGCCAGCTCGGTCTTGCCGACCCCGGTCGGGCCGAGGAACAGGAACGAGCCCGTCGGCCGGTCCGGATCGGCGACCCCGGCCCGTGCCCGGCGGACGGCGTCGGACACCACGCGCACCGCCTCGGCCTGGCCGATGACCCGCCGGCCGATGGCCTCCTCCATCCGCAGCAGCTTCGCCGTCTCGCCCTCGAGGAGCCGGCCGGCCGGGATCCCGGTCCACGCCGACACCACGTCCGCCACGTCGTCCGGGCCGACCTCCTCCTTGAGCATCACGCCCTCGGGCGGCAGCTCCGCGGTCCGCGTGGCCGCCTCGAGATCCTTCTCCAGCGCGGGAATCCGGCCGTACCGCAGCTCCGCCGCACGCCCGAGGTCGCCGTCGCGCTCGGCCCGCTCCGACTCGCCGCGCAGCTGCTCGAGCTGCTCCTTGAGCTCGCGGATCTTCTCGATGGAGCCCTTCTCGTTCTGCCAGCGCGCGGTCAGCGCGGACAGCCCCTCGCGCCTCTCGGCGAGCTCGGTCCGCAGCGCGGCCAGCCGCTGCCGCGAGGCCGGGTCCTCCTCCTTGGCGAGCGCCATCTCCTCGATCTCCAGGCGCCGCACGGCCCGCTCGACCTCGTCGATCTCGACGGGCCGGGAGTCGATCTCCATGCGCAGCCGCGACGCCGCCTCGTCGACCAGGTCGATCGCCTTGTCCGGCAGGAAGCGGGCGGTGATGTAGCGGTCGGACAGCGTGGCCGCCGCGACCAGCGCGCCGTCGGTGATCCGCACGCCGTGGTGCACCTCGTAGCGCTCCTTGAGCCCACGCAGGATGCCGACGGTGTCCTCCACCGACGGCTCGCCGACGAGGACCTGCTGGAAGCGCCGCTCCAGCGCGGCGTCCTTCTCGATGTGCTCGCGGTACTCGTCGAGCGTGGTGGCACCGACCATCCGCAGCTCGCCACGGGCCAGCATCGGCTTGATCATGTTGCCGGCGTCCATGGCTCCCTCGCCCGTCGCGCCGGCACCCACGATGGTGTGCAGCTCGTCGATGAACGTGATGACCTGGCCGGCCGACTCGGTGATCTCCTTGAGCACCGCCTTCAGCCGCTCCTCGAACTCACCGCGGTACTTCGCGCCCGCCACCATCGCGCCGAGGTCGAGGCCGACGACTCGCTTGCCGCGCAACGACTCGGGCACGTCGCCGGCCACGATCCGCTGGGCCAGTCCTTCGACGATCGCGGTCTTGCCGACGCCCGGCTCGCCGATCAGCACCGGGTTGTTCTTCGTACGCCGGGACAGCACCTGCACGACCCGGCGGATCTCGGCGTCACGGCCGATCACCGGGTCCAGCTCGCCCTTGCGAGCCCGGCCGGTGAGGTCGAGACCGTACTTCTCCAGCGCCTTGTAGGTCCCCTCCGGGTCCGGGCTGGTGACCCGGGCCGAGCCGCGGACCTTGACGAACGCCTCGCGCAGCGCGTCCGGCGTGGCCCCGTGCCGGTTGAGCAGGTCGGCCACCGGGCCGCCCTGCGCCGCGAGGCCGGCCAGCAGGTGCTCGGTCGAGACGAACTCGTCGCCCATCTCCGTGGCCAGCTTCTGCGCGTGCGTGACCGCGCGCAGCGCCTGGCCGTCGAGCTGTGGCGCCGACACCGTGGCGCCGGTGGCCGACGGCAGGCTGTTGGACAGCTGGTCGAGCTCCTTGCGGATCACCCCCGGGTCGGCGCCGACGGCCGTCAGCAGCGGCGCGGTCAGCCCGTCGCTCTGCGCGAGCAGGGCGCCGAGCAGGTGCACCGGCGTGACGTCCGGGTTGCCGGCCACGGTCGCGGCCTGCGCCGCCGACGAGATCGCCAGCTGGGTCTTCGTCGTCGGGTTGAAAGCGTCCAATCCCCTCACCTCACGTACGCGAACATCGCCTCACTAGCTCAACGTCAGCAAAGTTGAGCCAGTTCCACTCAACCCCTGGATTTCTCTCCGTGATGGGCCTCCTGGCGGAGCTAACCCACATGTACCAGTGGCCTTGTCCACAGCAGGTCGCCACTTGTCCACAATCCCCAGGTCTCTATCCACAGGCTGCTGTGCATGAACCGGCGTCACCGCCGGCCGCCACCGCCAGCCGAGTGATCCGCGGGTGGACCTAGCGCGCGGTGGCATCCTGGCGAGCGCGCACGCCGAAGTAGTCGCCGCCCTTGCGCGGTACGTCGTCGGTGCCCCAGTCGCGCTTGCGCGGAACGACCTGCATGCGCGGGATGTGCTTGCGGCAGTGCACGTACGCCTCCTCGACGTCGACGACCACCCAGCGTTCCGGGATTCGGCCGCGCTCGAACCCGGCGGGCAGGCCCGGCCACTCGGCGCGCAGGTCGGCGTCCTCGACGATCCGGGCGCGGCCGTTGACGTGCAGACCGATGACGTCCTCGACGAAGTCCATCATCAGCAGGCCGACGTGCGGGTTCTCGCTGATGTTGCCGAGGCTCGCGACCACGCCGTTGCCTCGGTACTCCGGGTAGGCGATCCGCCGCTCGTCGAGCACGTGCAGAAAGCCGGGCGGACCGGCACGCAGGCTCGAGTCGCACTCGCCGCCCCCGTCCGCGGTGGCGATGAACGCCAGCTCCGTCCGGCCTACGAAGGTGATCATGTCGTCGTTGAGGTGGTCGAGCATCTGGTCGCGGTAGAAGCGCAGCGCCCGGTCCTTCGTGCCGTAGGCGCACTGGAGCAGGTGCTCGCCCGCCGACCCGGGCCCCGGGTCGGATGGTGGCTCCCGGCGGCCGGACCCGGCGTGGTTCACCGGTAACCCGCCGGGGGACTGCTGCGGCGGCTGGCGGAACCAGTCCGCGGGCTGACCCGGTGGCCGACCGCCGGACCGCGGCTGCGGTGGTTGAACGGGGTAGGGCGGACCACCCATGGGATGGCCGACCGGTTGCGCGCGAGGCTGGACCGGCTGTCGCATCGGCGGCGGGGCCGGACGCGGCGCCGGGTTGAACGACGCGCCCGGCGCCGTTCGTCCGATCGGGCGAAGTCTTCTCGTCGGGCCGTCCGCCGACGAGCCCGCGGCCACCGACGACGTCACGGGCATGGGCGGGCCCGGCAACGCACGTGGCGGAAGTACCTGCTGGTCATCGGCGAATTCGAGGTCCAGCAGCGCTGGCTCGGCAACACCGACGGGAGTCACCCGGGCTGGTCGCACGGCGCACACGCTTTCATGCCCGGCGTAACGACGCGAAGCCCCTCCCCTGATGTAGCCCGTTCGTCCCAAGGTGGCCACCGTAAGTAGTGGCATCACACACGAAAGTGCCAAGAGTGCGGACAACCGGTGAGAATCCGTCTAGTGTCCTGATGTCGGGGACGGATGACCGCGGAGGGAACACGCGGCATCCACCCCGGACGCCAAGAGTGGAGTCTGTGCCCCGACCATGACAGCAAACGCCGTTGTGAACCCCCTACCGCGCCAGGAGAGGACCGAGTCGATCTCGGACCCGGTCGCGACGATGGTGCGGCTCGTGCGCGATACCTGGGCGTTCGTCGAGCCGCACGCGGGCAGGGTGGCTGAATTCTTTTACGCCACGCTGTTCAGCATCTCCCCGGCGACCCGGGAGCTGTTCCCGGTGAACCTGCAGGTCCAGCGCGCCCGGCTGCTGCGTGCGCTGGTGCACGTGGTGCAGTTGGTCGACCGGCCGGACGACCTGATCCCGTTCCTGCGCCAGCTCGGGCGCGACCACCGGAAGTTCGGCGTGGTGGCGAGCCACTACGAGGCGGTCGGCATGGCGCTGCTGGCCGCGGTGAAGCAGTACGCCCGCGACGCGTGGACCGACGACGTCGAGCGCGCGTGGGCCGAGGCCTACACGATCATGGCCCGGGCCATGTTGGAGGCGGCGAACGCGGACGACGGCCCGGCGTGGTGGACCGGGACGGTCGTGGAGCGCCAGCGGCTCACCCGGGATCTCGCCGTGGTGCGAGTGCAGCCGGACCACCCGGTGCCGTACCAGGCGGGCCAGTACCTGAGCGTGGAGACGCCGCAGCGCCCGCGGATGTGGCGCTACCTGACGCCGGCGACAGCGCCGCGCGAGGACGGGCTGCTGGAGTTCCACGTGCGTGCCGTGGACCGAGGCTGGGTGAGCCGGTCGATCGTCGCCACCGCGCAGCCGGGCGAGGTGTGGCGGATGGGCCCGCCGATGGGCAGGCTGCGCGTGGACCGCAAGGCAGGCCGCGACGTGTTGATGATCGCCGGCGGCACGGGCATCGCGCCGATGCGGTCGATCATCGAGCACCTGGCTCAGTGGGGGAGCAACCCGCACGTGCGGCTGTTCTACGGCGGCCGGGTGCGGGCGGACCTCTACGACCTGGAGCACGTGCAGGACATCGCGACCACGAACCCATGGCTGACGGTCATCCCGGTGCTGGAGACGGAGTCGAGGATCGCCACCGCGGAACGCGGCACGCTAGCCGACGTCGTGACCCGGCACGGCGCGTGGCCCGACCACGACGTGCTGGTGTCCGGCTCGCCGCCGATGATCCGCTCGACCGTGTCGCGGATGCTGGTGGCGGGGACGGCTCTGGACCACATCACGTACGACCCGTTCACCGTGGACTGAGGAGCTGTTCGGCCGGTAGAGGCCGACGGGCCCGTCGCGGTTGCTCGAGGGACCGGCCGGTCGCCGAAAAGACGAGTCGACTCGTTTCAGCGCGGGTCAGGACGCGAAGTGCCGGCGCTCGTCCCGGCACACCGGCGGGTGGCGGTACGTCCTGGTGAACGTACGCGCCGGCGAGCACGCGTCCGAGGGTCGCGCGATCTGGGCGTCATCGCCCGTCATAGCCGTGTCCGTGCCCGTGGCCGTGTCCGTGCCCGTTGCCGTGCCCGTTGCCATGCCCGTTGCCGTAGTCGTGCCGGTCGTCGTGGTCGTGGTCGTACCCGTCGTCGTCGTAGTCGTGCCGGTCGCCGTACCCGTCGCCGTACCCGTAGTCGTAGTCGTACCCGTCGTCGTGGTCGTACCCGTCGTCGTCGCGGTCGATCGGCTTCGGGCGCTGGCTGGAGGTCGTCTCGGGCGCTGTAGGCGTGGGCTTCGGCGTGGCGTCCTCCGCCTGTGCGCCGGCCGCGGGTGGCGCCGCCGGCGGTGGCGCCGGCTCGGTGGGCTCGGTCTCGGTCCACTCGGGGCCGCCAACATCGGTGATCGTCGGCACCGCCGGGTTGGTGGTCGTCACCCCGTCGCCGCTGCTCGTGGCGACCATCAGCACGAACGCGGCGATGATGCTGGTCACGACCACGAACCCACCGATTTCCGCGATGAGCACGAACCTGTCGTGTTCATCGCGCGACGTGCGTTCTCGGTGGTGCCTGCCCGGGCGTGGGAGCCGCGGGAGCCTTAGCCGTGGCATGCGGTCATCTCCGTTGGTTGGTGACGAAGACGCTACTCAACGACGAAAGTACTCAACGTAACCAAGCCGTCAACCGGCCGTCCGGCGGATCCTCCACAGCAGCGCCCCGCCGATCGGCCAATTGCCGCCTCGGTGCCGCCGGCAGGAACGGGAGGATGTCCGGCTCCAGCAAGAGCCGGAGCCACCTCGGGAACAGCGTCACCTCAAGAAACGGCCCACCCCCGGGAACACGGCCGCCCCAGGAAAGGGCCATCCTGGCGACCGACGATGCATGGCGCGCGAACCTGGGAATTGGGGCGGACTGCGGCCTCCGGCCCCCGGTCATCAGCCTACGGGCGGCCGCTGACTATTCCGGTCACCGGCGAGCGTCGCCTGTGGACAACTCCGGACTCGCGGGGCCCCCCCGCTTTTCAGTCTATGCGTGAGGACTGACAGTTCTGGTCGTGCGGCGTGGGGGCTGTGGACAACCTTCGGCGTTGAGCAGCTGTGACGGAAAGACCCGGCGCCCGCGTTCGCGGGGCCGGGTCCTTGTTGATCGGTCGGCGACGACGTCGATCGGTCAGCGACGACGCTGTGGCTTCCAGACGACCAGGGCGGTCTGCTGGCGGACGGGGACCAGCTCGTTGCGGTACGAGCGGTGGATCGCCGCCGCGGCCTGCTCGGCCGCCGCGTGGACGGCGGCCAGCTCCTCGGTCAGCTCCGCCAGCCGGTGGCGCAGGTCGTCGACCTCGTGCTCCAGCTCGATGATCCGCTTGATGCCCGCGAGATTCACGCCCTGCTCCTGCGAGAGCCGCTGCACCTCGCGCAGCAGGGCGATGTCCCGCATCGAGTAGCGGCGGCCACCACCGGAGGTCCGGCCCGGGGACACCAGGCCCACCCGGTCGTAGCCGCGCAACGTCTGGGCGTGCAGTCCGGACAGCTGGGCGGCCACCGAGATCACGAACATCGGCGTGTCCTCGTCGGCGCCCGGCGGGAACGGGATTCCGGTCATGGCTGGCTCCGTTGCTGCAGCATCGCGGTCAGGTCCGGTCGCGGGTCGTGGGACGCGGTGGCCGCCAGGTACTCCTCGAGCGCCCTCCTCGCCTGGTCGTCCATATTGGACGGAACGGCCACCTGCAGGGTCACCAGCAGGTCACCGGCCTGACCGTCCCGCCGCGCGATCCCCTTGCCGCGCACCCGAAGCACCCGCCCGCTCGCGGTGCCCGGCACGACCCGCAGCGACACCCTGTCGTCCAGCGTCGGCACGGTGAGCGTGGTGCCCAGCGCGAGCTCCGGGAACGTGACCGGCACCTTGATCGTCAGGTCGTTGCCCGACCGGCCGAACACCGGGTGCGGCGCGACGTGCACGCGCACGTACAGGTCACCCGCGTGCCCGCCGTTCGAGCCCGGCTCCCCCTGCTCCGCCAGGCGGATCCGCTGGTCGTCGTTGACGCCCGCGGGGATCCGGACGGTCAGCGTGCGAGTCCGGGTGCTGACGCCGTCGCCGCCGCACTCGGGGCACGGGACGTCGACGATCCGGCCGGTGCCGCGGCAGTCCCGGCACGGCTCGCTGAACGCGAACGCGCCCTGGCTGCGACTGACCAGCCCGGCCCCGCCACAGTTCGCGCACGTGCGCGGGGTCGTGCCGGGCTTGGCGCCGGAGCCGTGACAGGTCCCGCAGGTCGACGGCGAGGACAGCCGCAGCGGAACCGTCGCGCCCTTGACCGCCTCGACGAAGTCGATCCGCACCTCGGTCTCCACGTCGGCCCCGCGACGCGGGCGGTTGGTCGCACCCGCGGTGCCGCCGCGGCGGCCGAACAGGTTGCCGAGCAGGTCGCTGATGCCGCCGCTCCCGTAGGACCCCGTCTGCTGGCCGAAGATGTCGCCGAAGTCGAACGTCGAGCCGCCACCCGAGCCGAACCCGGGGAAACCGCCTGGCCGGAACCCACCGGCGCCGAACAGCCGGCGGGCCTCGTCGTACTGCTTGCGCTTCTCCGGGTCCCCGAGCACGCCGTAGGCCTCCGACACCGCCTTGAAGCGGGCCTCGGCCTGGACGTCGCCCGGGTTCGCGTCGGGGTGCAGCTCACGCGCAAGCTTCCGGTAGGCCTTCTTGATCTCCGCGTCGCCGGCGTCGGACGAGACGCCCAACTCGTGGTAGAAGTCCTTGTCGATCCAGTCCCTCGCACTCACCGGACGTCCCCTCCTCCCGAATCAGCCCTGCTCGTTCGCCCGGTCGGCCGGCGCGTCGGCGTGCGGGTCGGCGGGCGCGTCGGAGGCCGTGGCGAACCAGTCGCTCGACGGTTCGTCCGGCTCCGTCGCGGCGGCCGGCG